>JANLZY010000025.1:0-1759 GCA_031359365.1 Methylotenera sp.
AACGCTATCAACGCTACAAGTGTGCTTGATAGCGCTGTTACTGATATCGTTACCAGTAGTCATCATGCTATTCCTGATTGTGCCACAGGAATCTACAACACAACAAGGGGATAAGTCATTGATCCCTTCAAAACTTAAACAAGCATTCGGTATTAATAACCCACAAAAACATTTAGATGCCTACGCGCTACAACTGGGCGAGTTGCAAGCACGCATCATGCGCTTAGATGCGCAAAGCGAGCGTCTGGCGAAGTTAGCTGGCGAAAAAAAGCCTGCGTCAGAAAAAATAACACCTGTAAGCCCTGAGCTTGGTAGTAGTGCTGGTAAAGTAGGCTCGGCTGGTCGCGGTGGTCCATTGGTGCTTAATGCACCGATTACTGAATTAGATCTACAGCAAAAAATTACTGAAACTATGGCTAAAATTGATTTTGATACTGATTATTTAAGCGATATTGAAGCAAAGCTATTACAACAAGGGGTATTGAAAGACATGTTGCCTAATAGTAGCCCTATCAATGCTGCATTTAATTCATCAAGCTATGGCTGGCGTATTGACCCATTTAACGGCAATAAAGCGTTTCATGAAGGCTTGGATTTCTCTGCGGCTGAAGGAACGCCAATCTATGCGGCGGCAGGCGGCATAGTCACAACCGCAGAACGCACACCAGATTATGGTAACATTGTAAAAGTTGATCATGGGTCTGGTTTAGAAACGCGTTATGCACATGCCTCAAAACTGATGGTTAAAGTGGGTGATCGTGTAGAAAAAGGCCAAGTGGTGGCATTGGTGGGCAGTACAGGGCGATCTACTGGAGCGCATTTGCATTATGAAATCAGGCTCAATGGTAATGCATTGGACCCTAGAAAATATCTAAAAGCTAGTAATTGAATTTATAAAAATAAGCCCCATATAAAATGCAGTTAACTGTTAAAAAGCAAACTAATATTTAATATAAAGAACTTTGCACTTTGTGTGCATCTTAATAAAAATTAACCTTCATTAAAAAGCATTTATCCTCTCAAGCCGAAAGTCACTCATTACATGATATCTACGTTGTTCAAAAAATTATTTGGTAGCCGTAACGACAGGTTGGTTAAACAATACTCGCAAAAAGTACAGCAAATTAACGCGTTAGAGCCAGCGATACAGGCCTTATCAGATGAGGCCTTAAGAGCTAAAACTGAGGAGTTCAAGCAACGTTTTAAAAATGGTGAAACCTTAGATCAGTTGATGCCAGAAGCTTTTGCTGTGGTGCGTGAGGGCGGTAAGCGTGCGCTTGGAATGCGCCATTTTGATGTGCAAATGGTAGGCGGTATGGTGCTTAATGCCGGAAAAATCGGAGAGATGCGTACAGGTGAAGGTAAAACTTTATGTGCAACATTGCCGGTTTATTTAAATGCATTAGCTGGTAAGGGCGTTCACGTAGTAACAGTGAATGACTATTTGGCTAAGCGCGATGCAGAGTGGATGGGCAAACTTTATAACTTTTTAGGCCTTTCAATCGGTATTAATTTATCACAAATGCCTACAGACTTGAAACGCCAAGCGTATGCTGCCGATATTACTTACGGTACTAACAATGAATACGGTTTCGATTATCTTCGCGATAACATGGTGCACAGAAGCGAAGATCGTGTTCAACGCGGTTTAAGTTATGCGCTGATTGATGAGGTTGACTCGATTTTAATTGATGAGGCACGTACACCGCTGATTATTTCCGGCCAAGCAGATGACAGTATTGCGCTTTATAATCAAATC
>JANLZY010000027.1:0-2708 GCA_031359365.1 Methylotenera sp.
TGAGTTCCCTAACTATGTCACACCATTTGGCTTAGCACAGTTGCAAACTCAAGCTACAGTTTTAGAACAGCAGCAACAGGCGCTGTTACCAAGTAAAGATGACCCTGCCACACAACAAACTTTAGCGCCTTTAAGACGAGATTTGCGTTATTTAGAAACGCGTTTGGAAAATGTGATTTTAATCGATCCAACTATGCAACCTAAAGATACGGTTTTATTTGGCGCCACAGTGAATGTTGAAGATGAAGAAGGTAATCCACATCAATTCACTATAGTAGGTGAAGATGAAGCTGACATCGCATTAAATAAAGTTAGCTGGGTTTCGCCGATTGCAAAGGCATTAATTGGGCACAAAGTTGGTGAGACTGTGAGTTGGCAACGCCCTGCTGGTAATTTAAGTCTAGAAATTCTAGCCATTAATTACTAAATCTCTTTAAAGAAAGAATATTAAATGAATGTGAATACCGCGATTGAAACACGTCGCTCAGTCAAGAGTTTTGACCCGCACCATAAAATGACGCAAACTGAAATTGATCAGTTAATGTCTTTAACCATGCTGTCACCTACAGCGTTTAATATTCAAAACTGGCGTTTTGTATTGGTCACAGATGCTGTATTGCGCCATCAAATACGTGCGGTGAGTTGGAATCAAGCACAGGTTGAAGAAGCATCATTACTGATTGTGCTTACCGCAGATTTAAAAGCGTGGGAAAAGCAACCTGAGCGTTACTGGAAAAACGCGCCTCAAGCCGCTTCTGATATTCTAGTACCAATGATTGGTCATTATTACGCAAATAATGACCAACTTCAGCGTGATGAAGGCATGCGCTCTTGTGGCATGGCTGCGATGACGATTATGTTAGCAGCAAAAGAAATGGGTTATGACACCTGCCCTATGGATGGCTTTGATTTTGATGCTGTTGGCAAACTGCTTAACCTACCTGCGGACCACACACCAGCCATGTTTGTGGTAGTAGGTAAAGCGTTAAAAGAAGCACAGCCACGTAGCGGTCAGCTTGACATGAATGAAGTCGTGATTAGCAATACATTTTAGCTTAGAAAATTTAACTTAGAAAACTATACTTTTAAGAAATATACTTAAGGATTTAACCGTGTTAATTAGCAACAATATTACCGTGCAATTTGGCGCAAAGCCGCTTTTTGAAAACGTTTCCGTTAAATTTGGCGACAACAACCGCTATGGCTTAATTGGTGCTAATGGTTGCGGAAAATCAACCTACATGAAAGTGCTTGCTGGCGTTTTAACCCCTAGCGCAGGCAATATTTCAATTGACAGCCATGAACGCATGGCGTTTTTGAAACAAGACCAATTTGCTTACGAAGATCAGCGCGTACTTGATGTCGTGATGATGGGTCATGAGCAAATGTGGAATGCCAATGTAGAAAAAAATGCCATCTATGCCAATTTAGAAGCCACTGAAGACGATTACATGCGCGCAGCTGAGTTAGAAGGCGTCTTTGCAGAGTTCGATGGCTACACCGCAGAAGCACGTGCTGGCGAATTGTTAATGGCTGTGGGTATTCCTATTGAGCAACACAATGGTTTAATGAGCTCCGTTGCGCCAGGTTGGAAATTACGTGTATTGCTTGTGCAAGCACTGTTTTCTAACCCAGATATTTTGCTACTAGATGAGCCAACCAACAACTTGGACATTAATACGATTCGCTGGTTAGAAGATGTGCTGAATAATCGTGATTGCACCATGGTCATTATTTCGCATGACCGTCACTTTTTAAATCAAGTATGTACGCATACTTGCGACATGGATTACGGCAAAATCTCTATGTATCCAGGTAATTATGATGATTACATGGAAGCCAGTACTGCTGCTCGTGCACAAGCCGCTAAAGATAACGATAAAGCCAAACAAATGGTCGCAGATTTACAAGACTTTGTTCGCCGCTTCTCTGCCAACGCCTCTAAAGCCAAGCAAGCCACCAGTCGTGCTAAGAAAATCGATAAAATTAAAATTGAAGAATTTAAGCCTTCAAGCCGCCAATATCCATTTATTCGTTTTGAATACGATGAGCGCGAAAAGCTTTACCGCAATGCAGTTGAGTTGAAAAAACTCAGCCACAGCTTTGACAAACCACTCTTTAACGATGTGGATATGATGTTTGAAGCGGGCGAAAAAGTCGCCATTATTGGTGAGAACGGTATTGGTAAAACAACCTTCTTGCGTTGTCTTGCAGGCGATTTACAGCCTAAACATGGTGAAGTTAAATGGGCGGAGAAAGCAAATATTGGCTACTTCGCACAAGACCACGAATACGAATTTGAAGATGGCGAAGACCTGTTTGAGTGGATGACTAAATTCAGACAAACTGGTGATGATGACCAAGTAGTACGCAGCATGCTAGGCCGCTTGCTGTTTGGTGGCGATGACACTAAAAAATCTGTCAAAGTATTATCTGGTGGTGAAAAAGGTCGCATGCTTTACGGCAAGATGATGCTGGCTAGAACCAACGTCATGCTGATGGATGAACCGACGAACCATATGGACATGGAGTCTATCGAGGCGCTCAACACGGCTTTGGATAAATACAAAGGTACCCTATTTTTTGTCAGCCATGACCGTGAATTTGTAAGCTCAATCGCTACGCGTATTATTGAAATTAAAGCAGATGGTATTGTAGACTTCACTGGTAATTACGAAGATTACTTAGCGAGCCAAGGCGTTGAGTAA
>JANLZY010000029.1:0-8039 GCA_031359365.1 Methylotenera sp.
CTACTCAACGCAATGTGTTAGATAACTTCGGCGGCTTATCAGGCTTGGCATTACAAGTCTCGGCGCAATATAAAGTATGGCATGCACTTAATCAGCAACGTTTAGAAGTCGAAAAAAATGCGAGTGCATATGCTGACGAACTGGCGGATTTACGTGACAACACGCGTGAGTTAGCGCAAATTGCATTAAGCCCTGCCGAATGGGAAGAGTTGCAGCAAGAACATTTGCGTTTATCGAATGGTGCTGGCTTGATTACTGGGGGTGAGGAATGTCGCGAGTTATTAAGCGAAGGCGAATTATCTGCCATGCGTTTGCTGACTCAGGTGCAGCATAAATTGCAAAGCCTGTGTGAATATGACGCTGCAATGGCTGAAGCTTCTGAAACGCTTGATTCGGCAATAATTCAGCTTGAAGAAACCTCGCGCTTTTTAAATCGCTATCTTCAACGCGCAGAGCTAGACCCTGCTGGGCTTGCGAAGCTGGATTCCAGAATTCAGAACATACATAACACTGCTCGCAAAAACCGCGTAAAGCCAGAAGAGTTAGCAGATTTGTTGCTTAAATCACAAGCTCGCATGGCGGAATTAGAGCTGTTTGCAAACGATGGTGAACTTGCCAGGCAAGAAGCCCAAGCTTTGGTTATTTACATGCAGTTAGCGAAACAGCTGAGTGATGGTCGAAAAACAGCGGCAGCAAAACTAGGTACCCAAATCAGCACGGAAATGCAACGCTTGTCTTTAAGCGGCGGTAAGTTTGAAGTGGCGCTTACAGAGCAAGCGCCAACAATCAACGGGCTTGAGCAGGTTGAGTTTTTGGTCGCAGGTCACGCAGGGGTGGCTGCCAGACCGCTTGCTAAAGTAGCTTCTGGGGGTGAACTTTCACGTATTAGTTTAGCCATTCGCGTAGTCACAGCGCAAAAAGAAAGTATTCCGACCATGATATTCGACGAGGTTGATGTTGGTATAGGTGGCGGTGTCGCTGAAGTCGTGGGGCAGCTTTTGAAACAATTAGGTGAGCAGCAAAACGACAAAAACTTAACTGAACGCCAAGTACTTGTGATTACCCACTTGCCGCAAGTGGCGGCATTAGGCACGCATCATCTACGTGTGAGTAAATCACTGGTGAATGCGCAAACGCTCAGTACAATTGCCGTTTTAGATGATGGAGCGCGTGTAGAGGAAGTAGCACGCATGCTGGGCGGTATTGAGATTACTGAAACCACACGCCAACATGCTAAAGAGATGCTGACGCGCTAAGGTTAATTTATTGCGCTTTACTTATCGCAAGGCTGCTTTTCGCAAATGCCGTAAATAGTGAGTGAGTGATCTTGCATTTTAAAACCAAATTTCGCGGCCGCCGCTTCTTGCCTTTTTTCGATTTCTGCATCATAAAACTCTTCCACCCGGCCACATTTCATACACACAATATGGTCGTGATGGCCGCCATGATTCAGCTCAAAAACGGCTTTGCCACTCTCAAAATGATGGCGTATTAACAAGCCGGCTTGTTCAAATTGAGTAAGTACTCGATAAACCGTGGCTAAGCCAACATCCTCACCAGAGTTGAGCATCACTTTATAAATATCTTCGGCCGACAAATGGCGTTCTTTACTATTCTCAAACAGACTCAATACTTTGAGTCTAGGTAATGTAGCCTTTAGGCCTGCGTTTTTTAAATCTTTTTGATCTTGCATCGTTGTTTACTCACATTTAATAATGACAGTGTTTTGGGTTCGCTATCTACGTGTTATATTAACGCTAATTCAAACTAAAGTCATAATATGCGTATTTTTTCTACTTTGCGGTACACATTTATTTTATTAGCAGTTCTCTGCGCTTCATGCGGCACAGCATTGCCAACGATAAAACCTTACAAGCTGGATGTGCAACAAGGCAATGTAGTGACTTCTAAAATGTTGTTGCAATTGCGACCTGGTATGACCAAGTCGCAAGTACGTTTCATTATGGGTACGCCGTTAATTCAAGATAGTTTCCATGGTAATCGCTGGGATTACGTTTATCAAATGCGCGAAAAAGGTAAGATTACCGAGCAGCGTCGTGTGATTTTAGATTTTGACGGTGAGGCTTTAAAAACGGTGCGCGGTGATGTGATTCCAAAAGGTAGCGAGTCAAAAACCGAAGAAGGTTCTACAAATAGCGGTACGCGCGTCATAAACCCAACAGAAAAACCTGCAGAAAAAGGCGTGCTCAATAAGTTGAAGTTTTGGCAAAAGGACGAAGCAACGCTAGCTAAAGAAGCAGAGGCTGTTAAAGCAAAAGCTGATGCTGAAGAGGCTGCGAAAAATGCAGCAGAACAAGCTAAGGACGAACTGGCTAGGAAGTCTGCAGCGCCTATAGAAGAACCGAAGTCAGATGAACCACAATCGATGATGGCTGTGCCACTAGAGGCGTTGCCAATGAATGTACCTACTGCAGCATCTACACCTGTGGAAGCGACTGCTGCTGTAGCTGAAGTGCCGCCAGTTGTTGAGCCTGCAAAAGAGGTTGTACTTGTGCAATCTAGCTCAGTAGTTGAAATGAAAGCTGCACCCGAAAAAAAAGCTATTGTTACGCAAGCTAAAATGGAACCTGTTAAAACTCTAGCTGAACCAATCAAACCTTATGAGTCAACTGCAGGTATGAAGTTTGATAGAAACCTGAAGTTGACTGAAGAGGTTGAAGTAGAGTCCGCCCCAGCGCCAGCGGCGCCACGTGCAGGTAATAAATCTGTACCTAAGCCAAAAGATTTACCTCCAGAAGGTGAACCAAGTTTTTTTGACAGAATGCTAGAGAAAATTGGTTTCTAGTTTTCCAGAGCAGACTAACTCGCAAAACGTTGTTAGGTAATGACGAGAACATTTTTTTAAAATATTATAGATTTATTAGGTAGTTAGAATCATGGCAAATCCTTTAAAAGTGGTCATCGCGGGCTGTTCTGGTCGCATGGGTCACGCTCTTCTTGAATGTGTATTTGCTGATGCGGACTTAGTGTTGCATGGTGCGCTTGATCGCTCAGGTAATCTTCAGCTTGGCCGCGATGCGGGCGAACAACAAGGCAAGGTTTCAGGTGTAAAAGTTACCGATAATATAGATGAAGCCTTGGAAAATGCGGATGTTTTGGTCGATTTTACCCGCCCAGAAGCTAGCTTAATGTATTTAGCTGCCTGCCAAAAACACAATGTCAAAATGATTATCGGCACGACAGGGTTTTCTGCGGAACAAAAGTTGCTGATTGAGGCTGCTTCTAAAAATATAGCCATTGTTTTTGCGCCGAACACCAGTGTTGGCGTATCTTTATTGATTAACTTAGTGCAGTCTGCAGCTAAAGTGTTGAATGAAGGTTTCGATATCGAGATTATTGAAGCGCATCATCGCTTCAAAGTGGATGCTCCATCTGGTACGGCTTTGCGTTTGGGTGAAGCTGCAGCAAGTGCGCTGGGTCGCAACTTAGAAGAGTGTGCCGTTTATGGCCGTGAAGGCGTAACGGGTGAGCGCGACCCTAACACCATTGGTTTTGCTACGGTACGTGGCGGCGATGTGGTGGGCGATCACACGGTATTGTTTGCGGGGTTAGGTGAGCGCGTAGAGTTGACGCACAAAGCCAGCAGCCGCGCTACGTTCGCGTCAGGCGCTTTGCGTGCTGCAAAGTTTTTAATCGGTAAACAAGTGGGCCTCTTTGATATGCAGGACGTTTTAGGGTTGAGGTAGTCACGTTTAGCTAACCTTAGAATACTAAAAACACTACTTGCAGTAACTCCAGCTACACATCTTGATTTCAAATCAAGAGTCTACTCAGAATTCAGAAGTGAAATTTTCATGATTAAGTTCGGCGGATTAAAATCCTTTTTATTTAGCTCTAGATTTTTCTATATTCTTTTATTCACGATCACCTCGGCTGCTGGTGTCTTGTTTGTCATACATACCAAGCAAGCGCAAGACGAAGAAATGCGTAGTAACTTAATCACTTATGCTCGAACTATCGAGAAATCTATCGACTGGCAACCTTTTGCTAAGACCTTAAATACAGATCCCGATTTGATTAAGGTGGAGGATTTAGTCGAACTTAATTCTAAGCTGAATAGCGCATGTAGAGTGAATGTGGATTGCCACTTTATTTATCTGTTGTATTTAGATAAAACTCAAAGCAAAAAACAGGTTCGATTTTTACTTGATGCCAGCCCTCAGCCGCCCTCAGAAATATCCAAACTCGCTGAGATATTTACCGAGGCGAGTGATGAACTAAAGCGTGTGATGAAAATAAGAGCGCCAATTGTAGAAGGTCCAGTCACAGACCACTGGGGCTCATGGATTAGTGCACGTGTACCTGTGACTGTGACGGTTAAAACGCCAAATTTTGTCATGTTAAATGTAGATGTGGCTGCAAAGGGCTGGAATAAACGTTTGCTAAGTAAAACCTTGTTTCCCGCCTTGCTAACGCTATTCTTTTTGTTAATTTTAACTGGCTTGATTCTTAGAAACGAGTATGTGGAAAACCTACTCAAGCAGTTATTTGACTCAACCACTGTGCTTTCAGAATTAGCCTACTATGATGCACTGACTGGCTTGCCAAATCGCAGGTTATTAGATGACAGAGCAGCTCAAGCATTTAAAGCCGCTAAGCGTTCCAAGCAAATGGTCGCTATTATGTTCTTGGATCTGGATTACTTTAAAGCCGTCAATGATGATTATGGGCATGAGGTAGGTGACAGGTTGCTAGTAAGTGTCGCGGGGCGTTTAAAAGAGTTGCTCCGCACAGATGACACCGTCGCTAGAATAGGCGGCGATGAGTTTGTGATTCTATTGCCAAAAGTGGAAGATGAGCAGCAAGCAACGGTGGCTGCAGAAAAAATCATTACAGCACTGACTAAACCCTTTGAGATTGACGGTAAAGTCTTAGAAATTGGCGGCAGCTTAGGTGTGGCGATTTACTCTAAGTCAGGCGCCACGCCAGCTAATTTATTGAAGTGTGCTGATGAAGCGATGTACTCAGCTAAACGCCTTGGCCGCAATATGTTTGTTGTTTACGCAGACGATATATTAATGTCGAGTGAAATCTAATCCAGCTGTCAAATTCATTATAGATTTATACCAGTAACAATAAATGCTCGCGCTCCCACGAGCTAATCACGCGGTTGTAGGTGCCATATTCCAATTCTTTAACTGCACAAAAAGCATCAACAAATTTTGTGCCAAAAAGCTCATGCATAGGCTCACAGTTACGCAACAATTCAATTGCATCTTCTAAATGATGTGGCAGGTCATCCGCCATATTCCATGCGCTAGTTGTTAGTGCTTCAGTTGGCTGCAGCGCTTCAACTATTCCTTGGTAACCACAAGCTAGCGTGGCGGCAATCGCTAAATAGGGGTTCACATCTACGCCTGGTACGCGATTCTCAACACGTCTTGAACTTGCATCAGAGTTAGGCACACGTATGCCACAAGTGCGGTTGTCATAACCCCAGCGCACATTGGTAGGGGCTGACATAAATGGCGCTAGCCTGCGATATGAGTTTACGTAAGGTGCAAACATCGGCATTACTTGTGGAACATATTTTTGTAAGCCTGCGATATAGTGAAAAAACTCAGGGCTAGCACTGCCATCAGCTTTGCTAAATATATTGTTGCCATCAGCATCAATAACGCTTTGATGTATATGCATGGCGCTGCCTGGTTCGGCTTCCATCGGTTTTGCCATAAATGTGGCGAATATGCCGTGACGTAAAGCCGTTTCACGCACCGTGCGTTTGAATAAAAATACGCGGTCAGCAAGCTCTAACGGGTCACCATGCGTGAAATTGATCTCCATTTGTCCAGCACCAGCTTCGTGAATCAACGTCTCAACGCCCAATCTGTGCACGTCGCAGAATTTAGAAAGCTCCATAAAAAATGGGTCAAAATCATTTACTGCATCAATTGAATAACTCTGTCTGCCCGCCTCAGGTTTGCCTGTACGACCAATAGGCGGTTGTAGAGGTTCATGAGGGTTTTGTTGGCGTGCTACTAGAAAAAACTCCATTTCAGGCGCTACTACAGGGCGCCATCCACGTTGCGTATAAAGGTCGATCACACGTCGCAGCACAGCACGCGGCGAAAGTGCTACTGGTGTGCCATCCCATTCCAAACAGTCGTGAATAATCACGGCCACAGGCTCTGCTGCCCAAGGTACGACTCTAAAGGTGGAAATATCTGGTTTGCAGATCATATCTGGATCGGTGTCACCCACATAAGGCCCATTATCAGGTTGCTGGCCATTCACAGTATTCAGCAACACGCTTTTGGGTAAACGCATTTCGCCAGCACTTAAAAATAAATCTTTAGGCAGGATTTTGCCGCGTGCGATGCCTGTCATATCGGGTATCACGCACTCAATTTCATGGATGTGGTTTTCAGTGATAAGTTGGGAAATCGATTTGTTCATAGCTAACCTTTAACGTATTTTATTTACTTCTACTTTAAAATTCTAAGCGGCTTTTTACAATCAAGTTACAATCAAAAGTTGAAAAGCAAGCCGCTTTTCGGTATGATTCGTTAATTCTGAAACGGGAAGAGTATAAAGCTCCTCCCGTTTTGCGTATCTGCCATTTGTTCATGATGAATACTATGATGAACTTAGCACTAAAAAATTAATTAATGTTTTAATCCAAGGAGTTACCGTGTCACAAAACCTGCCCGCCATACTAGTACTTGCAGATGGAACTGTGTTTCGTGGAACATCAATCGGTGCTTCTGGCCAAACAGTGGGTGAAGTTGTATTCAACACCTCAATGACTGGCTACCAAGAAATTCTCACAGATCCATCTTACACTAAACAAATCGTTACGCTGACTTATCCACACATTGGTAATTATGGCGTGAATCTTGAAGACGTAGAGTCTGGTCAAGTTTACGCAAGCGGTTTGATCATTCGTGATTTGCCACTTACGCATAGCAACTTTAGAAAAACTCAGTCACTTTCAGAATATTTAAATGCTAACAATGTCGTGGCGATTGCCGATATCGATACGCGCAAGTTAACCAGAATATTGCGCGAAAAAGGTGCGCAAACTGGCGCGGTAATCGCGGGCGAGGCTGATGAAGCAAAAGCAATTGCCTTGGCGCAAGCTGCAATTGCAGGTTTCCCGGGCTTGTCTGGCATGGATTTAGCTAAAGTGGTGAGCTGTGATAAACCTTATGAATTTACCGAAGGTGAGTGGGCGTTAGGCAAAGGTTTTACTTACGCGGCTACACCAAAATTTCACGTAGTGGCTTACGACTACGGTGTTAAACGAAACATTCTACGCATGCTAGTTTCTCGTGGCTGTAAAGTGACGGTGCTACCTGCGCAAACTTCAGCAGCGGAAGCCTTGGCATATAAGCCAGACGGTGTGTTCCTTTCAAATGGCCCTGGTGATCCAGCGCCATGTGATTATGCTATTTCTGCCATTAAAAGCATCGTTGAAACTGGTATTCCAACATTTGGTATTTGTTTAGGTCATCAGCTGTTGGCGTTAGCGAGCAATGCTAAAACGCACAAAATGAAATTTGGTCACCACGGTGCAAACCATCCTGTGCAAGATGTTGAATCTAAGCGTGTGTACATTACCAGCCAAAACCATGGTTTTGCGGTAGATGCAGCAAACTTACCTGCTAATATCAAAACTACGCATATTTCATTGTTTGACGGTAGCTTGCAGGGCATTGCGCGTACAGACAAACCCGCTTTC
Source organism: Methylotenera sp. (assembly GCA_031359365.1). Taxonomy (GTDB): domain Bacteria; phylum Pseudomonadota; class Gammaproteobacteria; order Burkholderiales; family Methylophilaceae; genus Methylotenera. The sequence continues at coordinate 7,703 of JANLZY010000029.1, forward strand.
AGCTTTCAAGGCCACCCAGAGGCAAGCCCAGGTCCAACTGAGATGAGCTATTTGTTTGATAAATTTGTGCAGTCTATGGAAGCGCAAAAGCAAGGTGCAAGAAAGTAAAAGCTTTAAATGGAGTTTATTGAGCTAAGCAAGTGGTTGAGTGTTTGGTTTGATAAACTGCCAAAAGATTGGCAGCTTTGGCTAACACAGTACTATTGGTGGATTGTTGGATCATTTTTATTGATTGTTATTTATAAAGTTGCGCGACAAGAGTCCGTGGCGCAAGGTGGCAAGGTTGAAGTGAAGTGCAGCAAACCGACGGCGCAGCGCATCCGCATCAGCGTGCACG
>JANLZY010000036.1:0-3839 GCA_031359365.1 Methylotenera sp.
TCTTCACTGGTGTAATGCGCACCAAGGTTACGTGGCGCGTCAGCATCCATAATACTTTGAAACAGGCTACCGAAGATAGTGGGGGAGATTAAGCTCCAATCCAGCGCGCATAAATCCAGCAGAGCTTCACGCATTTTGCTATCAAACTGAGCGTGCGATAGCGGCTCAGCAAACAATTTTCCATTCACATACGGAAAAGCCGCCATGCTTTCATCTAAGTTAGTCAGGCGCTTTTCTGTAGGTTGATTAAGCACGTAAAATAAGCTATTGAGGTGTAGCGCTAAATCACTACCATCCGCACTGGTTTTGGCTTCTATGTAATCTTGAAACAAGCGTTTTTCAAAAATCGTAGTATCTTCTGCAAACAGACAAAACAATAGGCGAACCAACTAAACCTCTAGCTCATGCCCTGTGTAACCCACGACTTTAAGCGCATCGTGTAGCTTGCCCATATGCTCTGCGGCCTTGATGTTAATTGGATCTTGCGCTTTGATAATTTGCGTTTGATAACCAGCAATAAAACCAAATAATTTTATATTTTTATATAAATCTTTCAGCAAAAATTCAATTTACTCATTCGTTTCTAGGTTGTAAAGCCTGAATTTTGCAAAGTCTGACACTAGAATGTATTTAGGTAAATCTCGCTCTTTAATGCCAGGAAAGTAATCCAGTGCTTGGGTAAATGCACGGTCTAAGCTTTTACCTAGCGACTTATGCTCAACCAACAACTGGCCGCACCAAAGCATGTCGATAAAGCCGCCTTTACCATCTGACTTTTTAACGGGTTCTTAAAAACTGGCAATGCGGCGGCGCGTAATACCAAATACATTAAAAAAGGCATCCAAAAAAGACTTAGCTTCAGCATCTTCTCGTGATTCACTTTCCCATTCTTTTGAAAAAGCATTGGCGCGGGTTTTAATTTCGTTCCATGAAAGTGGCATGTTTAAACTTATTAGTTTTTATAGTTGATTGAAAGTATACACTGCCGTTATTTTGCGTGTTGTTTAGCCGCGTAGAAACGGATATTGTTTCACGTGAAACACAAAAATTAACATCTTCAAAACATAATAAAAGGGGTAAGGTATTGACGAGTGAGTGACTGCGCGCCTATAGTATGGCAAGCGTATTTGTGCAAATACCACGGCGCTTTCACCGAACAAATATTGAGGAGAACTGTATGGCGGGTAAATTCGAATTAAAAACAGCAAAAAGCGGACAATTTCATTTCAATCTATTAGCAGGTAATGGCCAAATTATTATGCAAAGCGAAATGTACGAAAGCAAAGCTAGCGCATTAAATGGCATTGCTTCAATTCAAAAAAATGCCGCTGACGATGCACGTTATGATCGCTTAGTTTCAAAATCTGAGAAGCCGTACTTCGTACTTAAAGCTGGCAACCACCAAGTCATTGGTCAAAGCCAAATGTACGAAAGCGAAGCAGGTCGCGACAATGGTATTGAATCTGTAAAGAAAAATGCACCTGAAGCGACAGTTGATGACCAAACAGCATAAGTTTTAACTCTTTGTAATATTAAAAAAGGCGCCTTGAGCGCCTTTTTTATTGCTTATTAATCACTACTTACCGATGCAGAATTTTGAGAATATCTCGCCCAATAAATCATCTGGCGTAAACTCTCCCGTAATACTACTTAATGCTTCCTGAGATATTCTCAACTCTTCAGCTACCAACTCCGCAGAGTTAATTTGTTCTGCTGCAAAATTTAAATGTGTCTGCACTTGGTTCAATGCTTCTAAATGTCTGGCGCGTGCCATAAAAACACCTTCAGAATTATTTTCATAACCCGCAAGTTTTAGTAAATGACTTTTTAATAAATCCAAACCTGCTCCAGTTTTGGCAGAAAGGTAAATATGCGTTGCGCCGTCTTTTTCTGCAACTAAAGCAGGTTCATTGGCCACATCAATTTTATTATGCACCCAAATTTTGCGAATTTCTTGCGGCAACCTAGCTAAAATAGATTTTTCAGCTTCCGTGATACCATGAGCTGCATCTATCAACAATAATGCGATATTGGCGCTTTCTGCAGCTCGCCAAGTTCGCTCAATGCCGAATTTTTCTACTTCATCATCAGTTTCACGCAAGCCGGCAGTGTCAATGACATGTAAAGGTACACCATTTATTTGAATAGCATTTTTAATGGTGTCGCGAGTTGTACCCGCAATAGAGGTGACAATGGCAATTTCTTCACCTGCTAATTGATTCATCAAACTAGACTTTCCAACATTGGGCTGACCAACCAAAACCACATTAATGCCTTCACGCAATAAACTGCCTTGCTTAGCTTTTGCAAATACAGAATTCAACTCTACAATAATCGCAGCTAATTTATCTGCCACGCGACCCTGTGTAATAAAGTCGATTTCTTCTTCAGGAAAATCTAAGCACGCTTCAACAAACATGCGTAAATCGATGAGTTTTAAAAGTAGGGCATTGATGCGCTGCGAGAATTCACCAGATAAAGAACGGACAGCACTTTTAGCGGCCTCTGCCGTGGCGGCATTAATCACATCGGCGACCGCTTCAGCTTGAGCTAAGTCAATTTTGTCGTTGAGATATGCACGGCGAGTGAATTCGCCTGGCTCAGCTTGACGTGCACCCAACTCAATACAACGCGCCAGCAAAATCTGCATCAGTGCAGTACCGCCATGAGCTTGAAGCTCTAAGACGTCTTCGCCTGTATATGAATGTGGATTGGGGTAGAAAATGGCAATGCCACGATCTATTAAATCGCCGTTGGCTTGTTTGAAATCTAGATAAGCTGCATGACGTGCAGCAGGGGAGGAGCCTAAAACGCCATCTGCTATTTTCTTGGCAGATGGGCCAGACACTCTTACAACGCCAATGCCACCAGCACCACTGGCTGTGGCGATGGCGGCAATGGTGTCTAGTGGCTTAGTGCTTGCCACCTGTCTTTTTCAGCAATGCGGCAGCGTGAATTGATTTGTTCACATACCATTGTTGCCAAATTGAGATGATGTTATTCACCACCCAATACAACACCAAACCAGCTGGGAAGAAGAAGAAGAATACACTGAATATAACCGGCATCCAAGTCATCACTTTAGCTTGAATTGGGTCTGTTGGTTTAGGATTCAGTTTGGTTTGAATAATCATAGAAATACCCATGATTATTGGCAAAATGTAGTATGGATCAACTGCTGAAAGATCTTGAATCCAGCCAAAGAATGGTGCGTGGCGCAATTCAATTGAACCTAGCAACATCCAATAAAGCGAAATAAACACTGGGATTTGAATCAAAATCGGCAAGCAACCGCTCATAGGGTTGATTTTCTCTGTTTTATAGAGCTCCATCATCGCTTGCTGCATTTTCTGTCTATCATCACCAAACTTTTGTTTCATTGACTCTAAACGTGGTGCTAATTCACGCATCTGTGCCATTGAACGATAGCTTTTTGCAGATAATGGATAGAAGGCTGCTTTAATTAACAAGGTAAGCAGAATAATCGCCACACCCCAGTTATGTACTAAGCCGTGAATAAGTGATAACACCCAAAACAATGGTGAAGCCACCATTTTTAGCCAGCCGTAATCTACCGTGTATTCTAAGCCAGGTGCGGTTTCAACTAAATCTTTCTTAGTTTGTGGGCCTGAAAATAAACGTGCTGGAACAGTTAAACTCGCGCCTGGTGCAATAGTACTTAATGTACTTTTTGAACCAATTCTGTACATATGTTCGTTAAGCTTTTCTGTATAAAACTCACGTGCTAAACCCTCTTTAGGAATCCATGCACTCACAAAGTAATGCTGCAACAAACCAACCCAACCATCGTTTGAGGTCACTTTAAGCGGCTCTTTAGC
>JANLZY010000265.1:0-6386 GCA_031359365.1 Methylotenera sp.
AAATGCCGTCACCCCTGCCCATTTATGCCAAGAATAGATTTGCAACTTCCAAGGAGATAAAGGCAGTTCATGCATATAAAGGCCAACTGCAAATAGAGAAATAATGAGCAATGCCATCAGCCAATGCAAGCCTATAGCTACGGAGGTATAGCGATTACTAAAGTTCAACTTTTGTGGGGGTTTCATCGTTTGTATTCCAATACATTAGGGTAATTAGTATTTAACCACTATAAAATTAGATGTAAAAGTATAAATATTAGCGCCAACTAATCTAATATTTAGATACTTTATTATGATCTAGCTAAAGTAGATTCACTCTTACTAACTAACTCACAACTCTGTTCAAAATTATTGATTACATTGAGCAGGACTGTTAATGTGCTAAGTAACAGCATTTATAGTCGCAGTGTTGCATAACGGGGAATTATAATTAAATCGGGATATATCTCAATCCTATCAAAGTTGCATTCGCATGTAGTCGGTGTTTTATTGCGGTCTAAATTGCACTAGGAATAAACTCAAATAAAAATTATAAGGGAAAAGTAATGGCAAATGATGAGTCTAGCAATGCCATAGGGGAATTTTTCAGCATGATTAAAGCTGGAGTAAGTGAGCGCATGTCAAACCCAGTAGTAATGGCAATCACAGTGCCTTGGCTAATTTTCAATTACAAAGTAGTAGTAATAATCTTTAGCGGTGCAACTCTTAATGAGAAAATTCAATTCTTAGATGATTATTTCACCTCAGCCGTGGTCGTCTCACTTTCAAACAATTGGATACACATATATGCCCTACCTATTCTAGCTGCTTTAATCTACCTTTTTATAGTTCCTGTTATGAATCTAGGCATGCATCAATATAAAATATATGTAAGAAATAAATCGTATAAACTTGAGAAAATACACATGTATTCATACGAAGATTTGGAGTTTGCAAGGGCGGAAAAACAAGAAATAATTACAAATCTCCAGAAAGAAATATTTAATCTTAACGATTCAAAGAAGCAACTAATAGAAAAAATGAATCTACTTTCTCAAGACGCAAAACTTTATGAAGATAAAGTTTTTAGTGAACAAGACGGTACTTTAAGTGCAGATATGAGAAAGATTCTAATAGCATTAGGGCAAAATAAAAACGATAGTTCTATCTCAGAGCCAAGTCTTCCACAACAGTTAGGCATTACTGAATATGCATTAGAGGAAGCTTTAAAGATGCTAGTTAATACGGGCCTAGCTTCAAAGGGTCATGACGATCAAAAGGGTGAGGTTCGCTGTAAATTATCACGTAAAGGTGATGGTCTATACTCTTATATACATGATAAACATACTGTTTAAAAATCTTTATAGGTGGCTAGGTGCTAATAAAAATAATTAAAATTCAGTTAATTGATTGGATACTTTTTATCAGCCAATAATGGCAGTAAAATAATCTCACGCCAGCGCCCACTTTCAGCATCTTGGGCGCACCAAGTAAAATAAGGGCTTAGAGAAATCTAAGCCCTTATTTTATCCTCATTGCAATTTCATTTCTAAAACTAATCTTAGTTAAACTCAGTCAGAACCGCTTTTCAATTTACTTTCAGCTCTAGGTTGCTCTAATTCAAAAAGCGTTTTGAGGTCTTGGCGACCTTTTTCTGCTAGGCTAAAAATCGCACTTCTGTCGTGCCTAATACTTCTTGTCGCTTCTAGTTGTTCTAAGTCGTGAATCTCAAAATGCTTGATGATTTTAGCGGCTGAAGCTGGTGATTCACCTATAGCTAACAACGCATGCCTTGCAGCTTCTAATGATGAGTAAAAAGTTTCACGTATTGGATGCAACTCTAAATCGCGCAGGTCAAAGGCATCGGTTCTGCTTCTGGCTCTAACAACAATTGCAACGTTTGGCCAACGCTCTTTAACAAGTTTAGCCACGCTCAGTGTAGCTTCTGGGTCATTGACTGCAATAATAAAAAGTTTTGCTTTTGCAATGCCAGCTTCTTCTAAGATATCTAGTCTTGATGCATCGCCGTAATAACAGCGCCAACCAAATTCACGCATTAAATCGACTTGATTGGGGTCGTTATCAATCAAGGTTGCGGTAATGCCTTTTGCGAGCAGCACTCTGCCAACAATTTGCCCAAATCGACCAAACCCAGCAATGATCACTGCGTTATTTTCTTCGATGACGTCTTTGGGACGCTCTCCACAGTCTAAGACTAAAAATCGGTCGTATAGTAACAATAAGATTGGTGTAATTAGCATAGATACTGCAACCACGGCATTGAGAATATTGTACGTTTCACGCGGAATAGTCTGCTGCGTTAAAGCTGCGCCAAATATTACAAAGGCAAACTCACCAATTTGAGAAAGTGTTACGCCAAATAATAATGCATCACGAATAGAGTATTTAAATGAAAGTCCGAGGCCAATTAAAATAGACATTTTTGTGATGACTATTAACAAGGCTAATCCAAAAATCAATAGCGGCGAATTTGCTAATAGCGATAAATCGACCGACATACCTACCGCAATAAAAAACAGCCCTAAGAGCAAGCCTTTAACAGGTTCAATGTCTAGCCTAAGCTCGTATCTATATTCCGAATCTGCCAATAGCACGCCAGCGAGAAATGTACCCAGCGCCATAGACAAGCCAACTGACTGCATAGCCAACGAAACGCCAATGACTAATAGTAATGAGAAGGCGACGAAAATCTCGCGAATACCCGTTTTTGCGACGATGCGCATAATGGGGCGTAACAAAGTGCGACTAGCAAAAATAATAGCCAAGATGACAGCTATGGCTTTAGCCACCGCCCATATATCAAAGCCAGACTTAGCATTGTTAGGCGCAATCAGTGCCAGCAACATAAATATTGGAATGACAGACAAATCCTGAAAGAGCAATGTTGCAAATGAGGCTTGGCCACCAGGCGTACTTAGCTGTTTTTTCTCGGTTAACGAGGTCAAGCCAATGGCCGTTGATGACATCGCAACGCCCATTCCAATCACAATAGCGATTGACCATGTAAAACCCATCATATGAGTAGCAAAAGTCACTAGCGCAATCGTGCTAATAACTTGCAGACCACCTAAACCAAACAAAATCTTACGTAATTCCCAAACTTTTTGAGACTCTAACTCCAAGCCTACGAGAAAAAGCATTAACACCACGCCAAATTCTGAAAAGTGAAGTACTTGTTCAGGGTCTGGAATAAGCTTTAAAGCGTATGGGCCGATTAATATGCCAGCAAGCAAGTAGCCAAGCACTGAGCCTAATCCTAGACGTTTAAACAAAGGTACCAGAATAATGGCGGAGGAAAGATATATCGTGGCTTGAACAAGAAAGTTAGGTGAATTCATTAATGCTTTTTTAAATTTAACGAAGTATTGGCATTATGCAATATTTTTCTCTAATTTTTACATGCAAACTTTCTACTAAGACGATTACGATTACGGGGCTTAAAGAAGAAAATAATAAACATTTCACTTAATTAACACTGTGCAGAAAATTTGCAAGCTGGTGAATAGCCATCCTCATGATATCGAGTATGATTCAACCTTATAAATGAATAGTAGTGATCTATGAGCTATATCGCAGAACTCATTCAGCAGTTTGGGTTAATCATCGTATTTGTTAATGTTTTCTTGGAGCAATTAGGGGTACCCATCCCTGCTTACCCTACATTAGTGATTGCGGGAGCTTTAATCAGCCCTGAACAGTTTTCTTTCCCCGTGCTTTTATTGACTGCCGTAGTGGGGGCAGTCATCGCGGATACATTCTGGTATTTTGCTGGGCGAAAATATGGAAACAGGGTATTAAGCAAGCTTTGTAAAATATCTCTTTCACCAGATGCATGCGTGGCTCAATCTCAATCACTATTTCTGAAATTTGGCTCGCCAGCTTTATTAATATGTAAATTTATTCCTGGATTCGCCTCAATCTCTAGCGCCTTGGCAGGCTCTACAGGTACAAAGTTAATTGTTTTCCTTATTATGGATGCGCTAGGTGCAGCGTTGTGGGCTGGCTCTGCATTATGGTTAGGCTCGTTATTCAGTAATGCTATTGATGAACTGATGAATGTGTTAATTGAAATGGGTAAGTGGGGCATGTTGCTGGTTTTATTCGCACTATTTGTCTTCATCGCATCTAAATGGTGGGAGAGACAAAGATTTCTGAAAGACTTGCGAATGGCGCGCATTAGTGTGGAAGAACTCAATACACTGTTAACGAATGGTGAAACGCCGATCATTCTAGATACAAGAGCACCTCATCTTGTTAAGGATGGTTGGATTCCAGGCGCACAGTTCATCACTATGGAGACCTTAGATAAGCTCACGTTTAAAGCAGATTACAATGAAGCCGTTATACTTTACTGCTCGTGCCCCAATGAGGTAACGGCAGCAAAAATTGCTAAAGCACTGATGACTCGAGGCCATTACAATGTAAGACCACTAGCTGGTGGGATTGATGCTTGGCGTGCTGCTGGGCATAGCATAGTGAATCCTAAGTAAGATTCACCATCATGAGCTTTTGGCTTTTTTAAAACCCAGCTCGGGCTAGGTTTTAAAAAAGTGATTGAAATATCAATTAATGTTTTTTCGTAGCTTCCGAGCTATCGGTAGGGGTATCAGTAATCGTTGTGCCTGGTTTAAAAGAGGTTTTAACGTATTTATCGCCTTGCTTAACAATACGTGTAGTCCAGCCAGTCTTCCAGCTAATCACAACTGCGCCATCCACTTCTTTCCAAGTACCATGCTTCATCGAATCACCATGCGTTCCTGAAGCACTACCATCTGGACTAAGAGTCGCCTCAAAACCACCACCATGCGTGTCATATAACATCCATGACCCTTCATACTCTCCAGCAAATACGTGACTAGAAGCGCCTAAGAACAGCATAAGTGAAAGCAATGCCGCGAATCTATTAAAAGCTATAACCATTGTTTATCCCTCCGTTTAAGTTTTTTTACGTTGTTTTAAGTTAATAACATCTATTTTTTACATGCAAAACTCAGACAACCAATATCGACTTATGTTCCAAACTAGTGAACACATCAAGGTTACTAAGGCTCACATAGATGTATGGCTAATGTCTTTACGGTTAAATGAATGTTGTACTACTTGTAATTAGCGTTTATTAAAGCGATAATTAAACGAACGAACGTTCGTTCGATAACGTGAATTATTTTAGCTTAACTAAGGTTTCTACCCATGAATGATTTTAATGAAGTGCAAGAATCGGATATCCAGAAATTAGGTCAGTTGCGCGATTACTTTGCAAGTTATCGGTCATTACCAAGCTATCGATATATGCAAGATCAGTTGAATATGAAATCTAAAGATACGATTAGCAGATTTGTATCGAGGCTCAAGCTAATGGGTTTCTTAGACATGGCGCCTGATAGTAAATTAATTCCTGGCAAACGATTCTTCGAGCGACCTTTTTCAAATACAACAGTGCAAGCCGGCTCATTTACTGCTGCGTACAGTGAAGGTGGCGATTACATTACGATTGATGAGCACCTCGTTAAAAAGCCTTCAATCACTGAGCTCATTCCAGTCGCTGGAGACTCAATGAGAGACTTAGGGATTCTTGATGGCGATACTGTGATTGTGGAAAAAAGACCATTTGCGAATATTGGCGATATTGTAGTGGCTATCATTGATGACAAGTTCACGATCAAGACACTCGGGAAAGAGAAGGATCTATTTGTGCTGATTCCAGCAAATCCTGATTTTGATATCATTCGACCCAGAGAAGCATTTGGAATTTATGGCGTCGTCACTGGACAATTTCGCAGCTACTAGTTAAGGAACTAAAAAATGGATTGGGCTTATCTATTTAAGATTGGAATAGCACTATTTGCAATAGTGAACCCCATTGGAAGTGTGCCAATATTTATTAGTGCGACAGACGGATGGAATAGAAAAGAAAAGTTAAGAACCGCCAACGTTGTGACTGTGACCGTTTTTCTGGTGCTGCTAACTTCAGCTTTGTTTGGCGATGGGATTCTTGAGTTTTTTAGTATCACGATTCCATCGTTCCAAGTTGGCGGAGGAATTTTAATACTATTAATTGCCATTAATATGCTACATGCCAAACAAAGCCACTCTAAGCAAACCCCTGAAGAAGCTAGAACACTGGAAGAACGAGATGTTATTGCAATCGTACCTCTGAGTATTCCTTTATTAGCCGGCCCTGGCGCTATAGGCAGTATGATTATTGCAGCACAGCAAAGTAAAACCTTTTTGGGGCATATATCGCTAGCAATCCCAATCTTTGTGGTGGCTATGCTTATCTGGCTGACTTTGCAGCTTTCTAGTTACATAGCGGATAAATTAGGGACTATAGGAATTAATATTGTGACGCGATTAATGGGGCTGATTCTTGCTGCGATGGCAGTTGA
>JANLZY010000116.1:0-2163 GCA_031359365.1 Methylotenera sp.
GACAGCTACACCGGTTGATCTAATTTTTGGTTCAAACTCTGAACTGCGTGCAGTAGCAGAAGTTTATGCAGCTAATGATGCTAAAGAGAAATTTGTAAAAGATTTTGTAAATGCATGGACTAAGGTCATGACTTTAGATCGTTTCGATAAAAACTAATTTTGATTGATATATTGCCTAACCCGAATTGAAAACTTAGGTTAGGCAATACTTTTATTAGCATTCTATGCAATTACAAATATCCATATTTACTTTAGTTACTTTCAGCACAATAGATTTGGCAATCAAATAACTTTTATCACTAGCTTACCTTTGGTGCGGCCAGTATCAAGATAATTGAATGCGTCATTGATTGATGAAAAAGGAAATACATGGTCTACAACTGGATAAATGGTCCCTGATTCAATCAGTGCGGTAATTGCTTGTAGTTGGCTCCCGATTGCTTCCATTACAATAAACGAATAACTAACTTCATTCTGCTTTGCTACCTCTCTAAGCTTATGGCTTAGAAGCCTCATGACTGAAAAAACTAGCCAGTTTTCTCCTATCGATTTTGCAGAATCTGGGTTTGGTGGTCGCACCAAATATCAATCCTCTTCATAAAGTCCTAATGGGTGCAATCAGTCAATATTGGTTTCATTGTGTATTCTTTCCGTAATATCTGCACTTATTTTTTCTGAGATTGTAGTGCTCGAATTGAGTGTACTCTTTATAAATTGTAAGCTTGTGTAAGCAATTATCAAGTAGAATAGCATTTGCTGTAATTAAACCCTACCTAACAACTAGAGGATATAGATGCTTTTTGTAATTGATTTTGATGGTACCCTATCTGTTGGCGATACGGTAGATGCAATGCTCGAACGATTCGCAGATGACCGATGGAAAGATCTTGAAGAGGAGTGGTTGAAAGGTAATATTACGGCCATAGAGTGCATGAAGCAGCAGTTAGATTTGGTCGAGGTTGATCAAGTAACTCTAGAGAACTTCTTCCGCGGCATTCAACTTGATGCTAGCTTCATCCCATTTCATAAATATATTAGTCAATTCGCTAAAGTAGCGATAGTTAGTGATGGCTTAGATCATGCAATTGATGTGGCTACTCGCAATGCGGCTATTCCCGTAATGCCGATTTACGCAAATAAATTAACGTTTAAGCCTAACGGCGTCTCTATTAGCTACCCTTATCGCAATTCATCCTGCAAGGCAGGTAATGGTGTGTGTAAATGTCAAATTGCTGATCAATTGTCTTCAGATGTGGGCGGGCCAGTTGTGTTGGTTGGTGATGGTAAGTCTGACTATTGCTTGGCTAAACATGCGGATATTGTGTTTGCAAAAGGCAAGTTGATTACTTATTGTGAGCAAGAAAATATCCCTTTTAGAAGGTTTCAGACATTTGCCGAAGTTCTAGATGTGGTAAAGAAATGTAATTTCTCCAAAACGCTTCCAACGAGAGCGTTAACAGATCAGCAAGTAGCGTAAACTGGCTACTGGTTGCACTTATATTAGAACTGTAATTCAATTTACAGCTTAATTTATAAAATAACTTTGAGAATGAAAGAGTACTTTTGATGGACGCAAAGATAATTGAGATTTTAGATAAAAATAACAAGTATTGCTCACATGGTGATACTGTGAATTATGCAGACCCACCAAAAGTGTTTGAAGATTGCCAAGGCAGCTTCTTGTTCGATGAAAATAAAACACCATATTTAGATTGGCAAATGTGGTATTCCGCGGTGAACTTTGGTTATAAAAACAAGCGTTTATCAGATGCTTTGCATAAGCAAGTAGACACATTGCCGCAGTTAGCTAGTCAATATTTACATAAAGAAAAAGTAGAGTTAGCAGAAATAATTTGTAAATACATGGAAGATAAATACGGTGAAAAAGGCCGCGTTCACTTTAATGTAGGCGGCGCTCAAGCTGTTGAGGATTCATTGAAATTAGTACGTAACCATACAGGTAAAACACATCAGTTTGCCTTTATGGGTGGTTACCATGGACGTACGCTTGGCGCTTCAGCGATTACATCTAGCTTCCGCTATCGTCGTCGTTTTGGTAACTTTGCTGATCGCGCACATTTTGTACCGTATCCATATTGCTTCCGCTGTCCGTACGACATGAAAGTGGAAACCTGCAACACATATTGCCATACACAGTTTGAA
>JANLZY010000118.1:0-9743 GCA_031359365.1 Methylotenera sp.
ATACACATTAAAATGTGCATCTTTATCACCTGGCTTAACGCTTGGCATCATGACCCAAACAATCGCCAGTTCATTCACGGCATCAAACTTTTCGATATAGTATTTAAGTTCAGTTTTGTCATCTGCGGCTACAAAACGTAAATCTGAGCCATCTACATTCACACTTGCAAAATCAAAATTACCTGAATGTAAGCGCACGACAACTGGCACTTGGCTTGCAACTTCTGTAATGCTTTGTGGATTAATACTGACTTTTGTATGCTTCGTCCACTCTTTGTTCCACTCCGCAAAACTGGTTAGCGGCAATAGCCCACACACAATAATCAATGACAGCAATAGTCTTTTCATACACCAACTTTCTAAGTTAATTTACTAATTACTTTAATATTTAAAATTCGTACCAAAGCCGCATATGGCTTGCCAAATCGCCTTTTTTTGTTGCTAAGCTAGCTTTAAGCGGCACAGCTAAATCCAGATCAAAATTAACCCCTTTAAACGCTTTTAATCGCAAGCCCACACCAGTACCTGCAAGCTGGCTCGACTCCCCATCTGTGGTTTTTAAGCTGGCAATATCGTAAAAAGCGGCTAATTTAAAATCTTGCACCCAAGCAATATTTTTCAATAATTGTGGGGTTCTAATTTCTAAAGTTGAGTGAATAGCTTGATCGCCAGAAGCTTCTGCCTCTAAATAACCACGAACGGTATCAGCACCGCCAGCAAGGTATTGCTCGTTTGAAATTAATGGTGAGCCTGAGAAAAATCCATCTAATTTGATGTACCCTTCATAACCCCTAGGTAAGGCTTGCGTGCGTTCTATTTCAGCTTTTGCGATAAAGAAATTAGGTTTAGCGCCAGCGGCGCTGCCAACGCCAGGTCTTTTCTCTGAGAATTCTTTATCATCTGCTACCAGTCCACGAAGACCGAAAGTAACGCCTGTCGTAAACTGTGTGCTGCTGCCATCTCCCTGCCAACCACCTGAATAGGAGGTAGATAAAGGCATGTAAGTAATTGGCGTGCTCAGATCAAAATTTGTGAGTGTTTGACCGTAGTCTTTATAATCTAAACCCAGCGAGATTGAGTGATAATAGCTATCAACTGACGGTAAAGGCTTAATCAAACGCGCACCCAAAATGGTACCGTTACCAAGAATATTAATACCGCCTACTGTTGCAACGTTGCTCTTAGAATGCACGCCGTATAATGCAAGCAGCAAATCACTTGCATCAAAACGCATTAAATAATTGGCTGAAAGAACCTGAACTTCATCGATATTTTCTGGGGACAACTGAAAACTTAAAGCTAGGCTGTGGTCACGTTGCCACAGGTTATCGTAGTGAATTGAGCCGCCTAAACGCCATCTGGTTGTATCTTGACTATAGCGATCATTCAACTCCAAGCTGGCATGAAGCGGCAGTTTGTCTTCAACTTTCAGTTCAACTTCAACTGTACCAAACTCTTTACCCGCTTTTAAGACCGGTGTAATGCGCCTATCTGCGGTTCTATTTAAACGAGTAACATCTTGCTGAAGCGCTGGAAAGTATGGAACTTCACCCTCTTTAACCGATTGCGCTAAGTCTTTAATTCTGCCTAATGAGTAGTAATGCGAATCTTTAACTCGCAGCTTAGAAACTTTACCTTCAGTAACGTTTAATTTGACTATTTTATTAGTCACCTCTTGCTCGGGAATGTCCACCAGCACGGTTAAATAGCCAGCGTCATGATAAGTTTTTTCTAAGTCTTCTCTTGCTTTCTCAACATCATCAATAGTCTTCTTCTCACCCATATGTGGGTAAACAGACGCTTCAATTTTAGTTTGCGGGAGCTTTGTATTTCCTTCTACCTGAAACTCTAAAATATCAAAGTAATTGACATCTTTTTCTTTAGTTTTTTCAGATACAGGAGTTGGATTTTCAAGTGCCTTAACATCAACTTCAGGGGTATTCGCTACAGCAGGCTCACCATCTAATATTTGCGACGGGGGCGGCAAAGCAATTTTTTCAGAGGCAGCGCCTAGACTCTCTGCCGCGAATAATAAAGTCGATTGCGCAAGCATCAGAAATGTAAAAATAACTGTGCATGTTTTATAGTTATTCTGCTTGCGCATAACGAAGTAAAGTCCTGTTTATAGAGGCTGGGAGGTTAAGTAAAACTTAACCTCCCAATGAGCGTTCTATACTAATAACTTTTTGTTACAGCAAGGTTACGAGGCGACTAAGAAACAATATGCTTAGTCTTTTTTATTTTTCCCATCTTTATCTTTTTTGGTAGATGTCTCAGGCTTAATTGATGTTTCAGTCTTTACTGCTGGCGTAGACTCATCTCCCAATGAAATCACCTCGACACTGATAACAGAAGGCAATGCCGCAAGCTTGCTATTTTGACCAAGTTTATCAGCAGCGCCGAGTTGATCGCCTTGTTTATTTGCGCTTCCTGAATCAGGTGATACTGGCGCATTAAAGCTTATACCTGCTGAACCGACTGCTGGCACGCCACTTGATGTACCGCCAACGGAAATATTATCTGCACCTATCACGCGTTGCGCTGCAATCAACAAGTTACCTGCAGAACGAATACCCGCATCCCCCGCATTAACGGCGCCGTTAGGAGCAATTAAATACACATTATTAATAGGCTGTTCTGGCAATGTTTTTAAGACACCGATACCGCTACCAGAAACCACGCCAGACAAGTCAACAACTGTATTGCCTTTTTCATCTGTTCTAATTAATGGTGGAGGTGCAGAAGTCGCAGTTTTAGAGCCTTTACCTGCGTCAATATCGCCTTCGCTTGACCAGTTTAAAATATCACCGCCTGCAATCGTAAACTCACGAGATTGCGCCACATCAATATTGCCCTTACTGAACAGATTGATATTGCCGCCTTTCACTGTGAACATACCCAATATAGATTCTGGGTTTGTTGCCCTTTTAGCTTTCTCCACAAGTAATGCTTCAGGGGTTTTAGGCAAACCAATCACAATGCTGCCACCTGGCGCCATTACATTTAAATCACCACCACGTTCAGTTTTAAGTTGGCTAAATGCAAGGTCTAATTTTCCATCATATTTATCATTCGGGAAGTATGTCGCAATTGCATCAAATCCACGCTTATAGGTGCCTGAGCCGTTATTATGTTCAACACCAGCTTGTTTTAGTTCACTAAAAAAGGTAGTTTGAACAAACTGATGCTGTAATTGCGTGTCCATTGCCTGGAATTGCTCCCATGCTTTTGCTTCTCTTAAGGCTTTGGCATCTAAAGCCTTAGTTTTAGCTTCGACCGTAGCCTTAGGATCATTAATTATAACCTCACCCTTTACTATATCTTCATCGCTAATGCCATTTACCTTGTAGACAAAGCTAGTTAAATTGCTACTGTAAGATTTGCTTTTAGCAGGATCTAAATACTTAGCAATAAATGCCTTATCATCTACCGCTGCAGCGCCCACTAATACACTCAAACCCGCACCCGCTTCAGGTAAAAATGGATTATCCAAATTACCGCGAGTCACAATTCCAAAACTGGTGTTTAAATCAATATTTCTACCTGCTGAAATATCGAGATATCCAGGGCCACCCCATAAAACACCGTCTAAACCGACGTTATAGTCATGGCCAGCAGAAACTGTAGTGACATCTGATGCGTTTAAGTTTTGTCCCAATATGGCAAAGTTATTAATATCATTTCCAGCATATATGTTTGCTTTTTTGGGCAGCAACAGACTGAAGGTACCCGTGCTAAGACCCTCTATATCCTTACCTGCATAAACCACAATCGGCTCACTATCCCCTTGATGCAACGGTGTAGCTGCATGCCTAAGAGGATCTACTGCTCCTGAATCTGTTGTAGAAATATTTTTTAATATATCCCCAAATTGACTCTTAGACACAGGATTTAACACGGAAGGCAGAAGTAAAGGATCTCGATCAGAAACAATAATTGCAGCATTTAATTGTAAAGAATCACTAGTAGCTAATTGTAAATTACCTCGTAATGCTGGCATTAAAACCATAGATGACTGACCGTTCACCGCAATATCACCAGCCAACGCCATCACTTCAAGGGTAGCCGGGAATAAATGATACTCTAGATTAAAAAATGGTGATATTGACAAATCATTTGGTGGTACATCATTAGTAATCTCTACACCACTCGCAATAGATGTCAGTTTTATTGCGCTATCTGAACCATATGTCGAGAATTCATTCTGCCCAGTAACTGCCCCTTTCTTTAAGTTCTTAGATGCCATACCTATCATAGTCGGATTCAATGCAGTCATGAGATTCAGTTGCCCCAAACTGGCGACATCAAATACGGCATCACCCAGTGCAAGAACTGTTTTTATATCATGAGTATCAGCTAATAAACCACCACCAGCACGAATGGTTGCGGTGCCTTTGTCGTCCATAAAAACACCACCGGAAATATCGCCACCGGCTTGAATATTAAGATCTCCACCTCCATTAACGACCAACTTTCCATCTGCTGGGCCTGAACCAAAAACACGCCCATTGGTTGCAATAGCGGCAGACAAATCATTAATCGTACCTCCAGCTTTAATATTAATATCGCCGCCACCCAAGGCGCCTATGTTTTCTTGAAAGTTATTAAAGTATGTCCACCAACTGGTATTTGAAGTATATTTTCCATTGCTGACTAAACCTTGACGAAACAACCAATCTGCGGGAAGTTGTATAGTATCAGCACCAATAATATTACCTTTACTAACCAGAGTAATGTCACCACCATTAGTGTTATAGGCTGCTGCAACTACTGTAGGTTTAATAAATGCACCTAAACTTGTTGTGTAATTAGTTGTGTCTAGCTCGCCAGCGGTGTAAATAGCAGAAGTTGCAGAAGCTAAGTTAAAGTTTCCGCCAGTTGCAATTTCAATATCGCCAGTACCAGTACGTATTAGCTTATCAGCCGCCAGAGTAAAGTCGCCCGTGCCTTGGTTATTGGTTGCCAGCACATCAGCACTATTTAAATCAGCACCTGCTGCTATGCGGTATGTCCAAGCACCACCATCAGTCAATACGCCTGATGTATCTGCCGTGGTAAAGCCAGCACTAATATTGCCATTCATATTCACATTACCTTTAGCACGCAATGTTAGTGTTCCTGGGCCACTTTTGTATAAATCTATATCATTTTCCACAGTGATATTACCTGTACTTCGCACCTCATCGCCTGAAGCAACTTTAAATCTCGTATCGCTAGACACGAAACCCAATTTTGTTTTAATCGCACCAGAGTTAGTTAAGAAACTAGCATTGTCGGCTTTCATCGTTGAGATAAATGCATCATTAATAGTGGCTGTTTCATAGACTTTCACGCCTTCTGCCACAATACTGGCATTTTCGCCTTTGATGGTAGAGCCAAACGTGGTGTTAGTGTCGTCACCAATGGCAATCCCGTCGCCAGCCGGGGCTTTATCTGTTCCTAAACGTGGCGCACGTAATACTACTTTGCCGTCGCTACCTAAGCCGTTACCTCTAACGTCAATCACACTTTCTATAGCGGCTAAAATACGACTACCAATCGATGGCGAAGTATCGCTATCTGTAGAAGTGTTCAAAATAACTTTGCCGCCATCGCCTTTAGAGCCAGCCGTTTCGGTGGCTGCAATATTGGCTGAAGCATCTATTAACGCTTTGGGGGCAAGCCTAATATTACCTGTACCATCAGCATTCTGCTGACCAGCATTAAGCTTAACTATACCGCCTTTGTTACCAGTCGCGTCAATTGTGCCGCCTACATTCACATCACCATCATCAGTAGTCAGGGTCACATTATGTGCAGTAACAGTATCGCCAGCATCAATTTTTAAATCACCTTGTGCTACATGAATATTGCGGCTTTGCTTAAAGTTACCGCGTTCCAGTTCGGTGTTTAATGCTTTAAAATCAGTCATAGTTTTGGCATTTAGCTCAAAACTGCCTTGCTTAGGTAAGCCCACGCCATTGCCCACAGCAGCGATACCATTAAGCGTACCAGCCAAAGCTGCAATACCTGCCGTGTTAATTGCAACTGTACCCGCGCCCGCACCGCCCGTTGCCGAAACATCAAGCACCGCACCAGCCTCCATGAGAATATTGCCTTTGGTTGTTTGTAGATTAATAGTTCCAGCATCAGCTAAACCTGCCACCGTACCAAGCATTTTTGCGCTACCTTGAACGTTAATTTGTGAGTCTTTAAGTAAAATTAGACTATCATCACCTGCTAATACGCCTGCGCCGCTTGCTTTAATCGTAACCGTGCCAGAAGGCATATCAATAATACCGCCGTGGGTAATGGTATCTGCCACTAGCGTTAGCTTTCCACCAAGTGGTGCTTTATCCAAGATAGTGACTACCTTATCATCTGCGTCCTTTAATCTCTTAGTCTCTAAATGACCACCGACTTTGATTGTTTGATCCGACAAACCTGCTGCGGTAATGCGACCTGCATTAATATTAAGGTCGCCAGTCACATCTAACGTGCCTTTGGCTTCACCTACCACTTGGTTAGCTTTTAAATTTACAGTCTTAAAGCCCGCAGTAGAGAAGGTGCCGCCACCTAAGCCTATTTCTTTACCGGCATTCACTTGCAAAGTGCCACTGCCTAGCGTACCTGTTGGCTTAAATTCAGCGCCATCTGGATTAGCAAGTTTAACCGTATCAGCCGTCAGCGTTACCTTATCGCTTGCATTGTTATAGCCTTTAATACCTGCCGTTTCGAGCGTTAAGCTTTTCAACTTATCTTTACCCACTTCTGCACTGCCATAAAAATCTATGGTGCTGTACGATTTTAATTGGATATTGCTTGGGTTTCCTAATGCAGCTAACTTATCATTATCAAGTAACAAGCCGTCTACTGCTGTAGTTGGTGTACCGAAGCTAATGTTTGGTGCGCCCAGACGGACTGCACCATCAGTTCTCTTTCCATCTTTTCCAACCACCCCTACCGCAATATCTCCATTCACATGGTTAGCATTAGTTGCATCCGCAATAATAGAACCATCTGCCGAAACTTTTGCGCCTGATTGAATATCAAGATTACCTGTCAGTTGGCTAACATTTTTACGTACTAAATCGCGTTGCTTCCCCGTGCTAACACGTAACAACGCTCCATCACCACTAACACCAGTAGCCACATCGCCTATAATCAGCGCGCTACCATTTTTTACCGCTGCGCCAGCAGCATTAACAGAAGTACCACTTACCATTGAAACCGTATCAGTGGCCGCTAGTGTAATTTCTTGCCCAGTTAAACTTGCGCCACCTATCAATTTTACATTGCTGGCAGTGACATCAAGCTGCGTGCCAGCTGCAACGCTAGTACGTTTGCCGCCAATAACCAAACTTTCTGCGCCCATGGCATTTAGTTTGGTGCTAGAGAGTGTCAAGTAGCCAGCCTCTTGACTGCCATCGCCTGAAATCGCGATTTTATCTGAACTAATGTCCACCTCAGAACCACGTGAATCTGCTGAATGTTTACCTATAATGCTGCCATCTAATATCAAATTATTGACTGCACTAATTGCCACGCGACCTGCATCGGCAGGTAAACGTAAACCGCTAGCCTGACCTGTGCTATTTGCAGGATTAAAATAATTGCTTGCTAAGGTATTGCTAAACTCAGATTGCGTTCGGGCAATAGCACCAGACGCCACAATAAAGCCAGAAGTGCGTGAATCTGCGGTAATGCCGCCAAACTGTGTACGATAGCCAGACACGATCATTGAGCCATCTTTATTACGTGTGTTTTGCTGTGCTGTGAAATCTTGTGTGCCTGCCACCGCTTTAACAGAATACGCGCCGGGCAACAAAGCATAGTGAGCTGGCAGTAACACATAGTTACCCGCAGGCAAACCATTACCGCCAGAAAGATAAATTGAGTCGCCCGCTTTAAAAGTGCCATTACTATATGACTCACTGTTACCCGCCATATAGCCAGCTTTAAGATCGGGCATCACAGCAAAAACTCCGCTTGCTGCTAACACGTCATCGCTGCCGCCTGTACCTGTTGTAAATTCCCAAGCCGATAAGTCGCCGCCGCCTGAGATGTCTATTTTAGAACCTGTTTTGGTTTCAATGAAGTTACCATCTAAGTTCACCTTTTTATCTGGTAAGGTACTAATTATTGCAACACGGCCATTACCTTCATCAAAACTCCAATCTTTGCCATTCACGGTATATCCAACTGGCAAGGTTTTGCCTTCTGCTGAAACCGAGGTTAGGCTATTGCTACCAAGCGTAAGCTTATCGCTCGCTTTAAGATTAATCACTCCAAACGGGGCACGTAGCACACCATCTTGCGTGATGTTAGTCGCTTCTACATTAAGCGTTCCTAATACTGAATACGGCACACCAGTGTCTGCATGACTTGATTTAAAAGCAATAGTCGATCCTGCACCAGTGCTGCTGAGCGTGTAGTTGCTAAGTGTTGACGGATAAATACGAGCGGCTTTTAGGGTTAAGTCACCAGCAGTTTGTAACTTACCAAGTGGCGTAGTCACTGGAACTGTTGCATCAACATCTTCAATATCTTTAAGCACACCTCTTAGTTGAATATCGCCAGTACTATTAAAATTAGCACCGCCTTGTCCAGTAGAAGTGTCATTTTTACTAATTCCTGACAGACTTTGTTGCCCAAACAAATCTATATAATCAGCATTAACGGTTAACGTACCGGTACCAGCAACAGCAGGGGTTAGATGCTGATTGAGTATATCTTGCGTAAGAACTTGCCCATTACCAATGCCAACATATGAAGCATTAATAACAGCATCCACACCATCATTTACTACTAAATTAGGTGTATCTAAGGTAATGGCACCACGTGTTTTTAAAGTGAGGCTATCTGCGATGCGGATTTTATCGCTTTTAGCAAGCTGAATGGTATCAAAACCAGCGCTTTGTAATTTGTCTGCAAACACGTAGGCAATGCCATTACTAGAGACATCAATAGCATCACCAACATGCAAGCCTACAGTTACTGCTGAGCCAGTCGCCTTCAATACGATTTCGCGTGGGCCTGTTGGGTATTGCTCTTCAGGAGGAAGGCCTAAGTTATCTGTAATCAATTTTTGCAAATCAGCAATCAATGGTAGCGCAATAGATAAACTACCAGCAGCGACACTTTCATTGCCTCCATGTGCGCTCATCGTAGCATCCAACATAATGCCTTCGCGTGCTGAAATACTTAAACTACCACCTTTAGAAGCGACATCTTTTGCAACATAACTATTGCCAGATTTAACATCCAGCACAGCATGCGTACCATTAAGCTTCAGCTGACTACCAGCTTCCGCTACTACCTCGCCTTTCGTTGCATTTAATTTAATACTTCCAGCATCTCTTACATTACCAACGTTAAATCCATTGGCATTAATGTAACGATTAGTTATGCCACTTACATCCAATATGCTTTTCGCGCCTAACCATAAAGTTTGATCATTTTTATAGGTTAATACGCTCTTCTCTCCAGCAACCAAGCCTGAAGTGATTGAGATGTTACCCGCAGGAGCTAGAATGCTCCCCAACACGGTTAACTGTCGCTTTGCCAACAAGCTTACACTTGCACCTGGGTCGGTGCTAATCTCAGAGTCTGCAGCTAAAAGCAACTTACCCGTATTTTGATTGCTGGCAGATAAGCTGATATTAGTTACTTTGCGCGTTAATGCTGCGTTGGAAGCTGGCAACATGGATAAATGTGAAAAATTAGCTATATCAGCGCCACTTTGCTGTACAGCAAAACCGCTA
>JANLZY010000132.1:0-2938 GCA_031359365.1 Methylotenera sp.
GGACGAACTAAAATTGCTTGCGCACCACTATTTAAAATGCCTTGTTCACCTGCAAATTTAGAACTTATAAAACGGCTTTTTGCGAGATTTGTTAAACCTATCACTGAAATTTGAATTAATCGAACATTCATCTTGGCACAAGCTTGAGCTAAGGCCGTTGGTGCTAAATTATGCACCTTGTCATAAGTTTCACGTTTTGATTGAATACGTGATAGAAGATTTCTTTCACGCAAAATTCCCACAGAGTTCACGACAATATCAACGCCTTTCAATACTGGCAGCCAATTATCCACTAGCAACATTTCTTGTATGCGTATGCTCACCATATCGGCATTCTCAGCTGGATTACGGCTACCGATTAACACATTAACGACCTGCTGATTAAGCTTTGCAACGATGCTGCTTCCAATAAAACCATTACCTCCCAACACAAGTACTTTCATTTTATCCACCTTATAAAATACAAATCTATTATTTCTTTAATTTCTGTATTGACAGAAATATATGACTAATGAGATACTGTGTCAAATGGTATTTTTTAGCGGATATAAAAATGAACACTGAAGCCAATATTGAATCAAACGAAAAAATACAGTTAAGTGAGCTGGGCAATCAATTTATTTTGCATTGGGGTGAAATGGGCACGCGCTGGGGCATTAACCGTACCGTGTCGCAAATTCATGCATTTTTATACTTTATTGGCAAACCTGCGAATGCGGAACAAATTGCCGATACCCTACAAGTCGCACGTTCAAACGTCAGCAACAGTCTAAAAGAACTACAAAACTGGCACTTAGTACGCATCACTCACATGATGGGCGATAGACGAGATTACTTCGAAACTTCACTCGATATTTGGGAGTTATTTCGCACGCTAATTACCGAACGCAAAGCACGAGAGTTCGACCCAACCGTTCAGTTTTTAGAGCGTTACCTATCAGAAAATAAATTTAACAACAATGA
The DNA here is from genome assembly GCA_031359365.1 of Methylotenera sp. Lineage (GTDB taxonomy): Bacteria > Pseudomonadota > Gammaproteobacteria > Burkholderiales > Methylophilaceae > Methylotenera. The sequence goes on from JANLZY010000132.1 coordinate 964, forward strand.
ATTGGAAGCTAAAAAACGCGTTCAAGATATGCTGGTGTTAATGAAAACACTGTCAACTTGGGGCGATGAAATGATTAAACTAAAACCTGAAACGCTGACAAAAATTATGAAATACGGCGCAAAAATTCAAATGTTAATACGTGGCAACAGCGTATAAAAAAACGTATAAACCATTGCATAAAGGAAAACTAAATGACACAAAGCATAAAATTTCCACTGACCATTTATTACGACGCTTCTTGCCCACTTTGCGCCAGCGAAATGCACACCATTAAAGAAACTGATTTTGAAAACAAGTTAATCTTAGTCGATTGCTCAAACCAAGCGTTTAATGAGCCAGAGTTTTGCCCAAGCACTAAAGAAGTCATGATGGAGCGAATTCATGCGCAAGATGCTGCGGGCAACTGGATTAAAGGAGTAGATGTATTTGCAGCCGCTTATGAAGCTGGTGGGTTTAACAGCCTAGCCAAAATTTGGGGAAGTAAAACACTCAGGCCCATACTTACACGCGCCTATCCATTGATTGCGGATAATCGTCATTGGTTGTCAAAAACACCGCTCCCCTATCTATTAAATGGTGTTTTACGGTTCTGCGCACCTTCACGCTAAGTAACTGTCGGTAGCCAAAAATGCTACAATTCAGTTTTTAACTTGTAGCATTTCTTCTGAAAACTTTTAACTTTTGAAAAAAATCGTCATTTTTGGTGTGGGTTTGATTGGTGGCTCTTTTGCGCTAGCGCTTAAAAAAGCCAGCGCAACGCATATCACAGGCATTGGCCGCAGTCAGGAAAGCTTGCAAGAAGCCCTAAATCTAGGCGTGATTGATGCATTTTCTGATACGCAAGAAGTCAATATTCATGCGGCACTTAAAGATGCTGATTTGGTAATGATTGCCGCGCCAGTCGCACAAACAGCCAGCATTTTACAAAGCATAAAACCGCATTTAAGCAGCAATACCGTCATTACTGACGCGGGCAGCACAAAGAGTGACGTTTTAGCGTGCGCAAAAGAATTTTTAGGCGAGCAATTCAATCAGTTTGTCGGTGGGCACCCCATCGCTGGCGCAGAGAAAAGTGGCGTAACCGCTGCAATGTCTGATTTATACGCAGGCAAAAACATTGTTTTAACCCCTACTGCAGAAACCAACAAAGACGCCGTTGCCGTAGTCGCTGAACTTTGGCGCACATGCGGTGCCAATGTAAGTGAGATGTCCGCTGAAACGCATGATGGTATTTTTGCCGCAGTGAGCCATTTACCGCATTTACTGGCATTTGCTTTAGTCGATGACATAGCCTCTCGCCCGAATGCAGCACAGCTATTTAGCTTCGCTGCCAGTGGCTTTAGAGACTTCACTCGAATCGCAGGCAGCAACCCCGAAATGTGGCGCGATATTAGCTTGGCTAACAAAACGGCTTTATTAAGTGAATTAGAAGCTTATCAAAACGAGTTATCTCAACTCAAACAATTACTCACCAACGAAGACGGTGCTGGTTTACAAGCACTCTTTGATCGTGCAAGCACCGCTCGAAATGCTTGGGCTAAAAACAGACAATAAAGATATAAATATGGAACAGCTTACCTTAACACCCGCTGACAAAGCTTCAGGTAGCATTACGTTGCCCGGTAGCAAAAGCATCTCAAACCGCACACTTTTACTCGCAGCTTTAAGTAGCGGCTACACGCAAATACGCAACTTACTAGTGTCGGACGATACAGACCGCATGCTTGAAGCGCTCATTAAACTGGGTTTGGATATACGTGATCTAGGTCAAATGAATTCATCCAATAATGTATTTGAGTTAGATGGAAATAATGGTGAATTTTTAGTCAAAGAAGCTGACTTATTTCTAGGTAATGCTGGCACAGCATTTCGCCCACTTACCGCTGCTTTAGCTTTTTCAAATGGGCATTATCATTTGCACGGCGTACCACGTATGCACGAGCGCCCGATTGGCGACTTAGTAGATGCCCTGCG
>JANLZY010000133.1:0-2349 GCA_031359365.1 Methylotenera sp.
TGATGAAATCAGTTGTAACATTAATATTCACACCGCAACTACCGACACTTCCATTTCCGTTATTTGCTCCACCGCCAACCAAAGGAAAGCCTTGAACAATCACCCCAGTACCCAAACTACCTAAGACTGAGTCAAGAGGAATAATCTGAATAGCATTAGGAGGCAAGGGAAGATTAGGTACAAAGTTACCACCAGCAGCTAGCATTGCTCATCCGGAAGCGGCTGGTCGTCCGTGGGAGGCGATGGGCGTGTCATTGGTGTTTCATCCGCGTAACCCATACATTCCAACCGTGCACATGAATGTGCGCTTTTTTATTGCCAAAGCCCAAAATGACAATGAGCAGGACATTTGGTGGTTTGGTGGCGGCATGGATTTAACGCCGTACTATGGCTTTGAAGAAGATGCTGAGCACTTTCATCGCACCAACAAAACAGCATTAGATGCCTTTGATACAAACTTTTACCCAAGATTCAAAAAAGAATGTGACGAATACTTCTATTTAAAACATCGTAAAGAACCTCGCGGTATAGGCGGTATTTTTTATGATGATTTTAGCGAATTAGGTTTTGAACGTAGTTTCGATTTCCACCGCGCAGTCGCGGATTCATTCCTGCAAGCTTACTTGCCTATCGTGCAACGCCGTAAAGATACCCCTTATGGCGAGCGTGAGCGTGATTTCCAAGCTTACCGTCGTGGTCGTTACGTCGAATTTAATCTAATCTACGACCGTGGCACGATTTTTGGACTTCAATCTAACGGCCGAACCGAGTCGATTCTGCTGTCTATGCCACCTATCGTTAAATGGCGTTATGACTGGAAACCAGAAGCTGGTAGCGCAGAAGCTAAGTTGTATACAGATTTTTTAATCGATAAAGATTGGCTTTCTATCACTTAGTGGTAAATTGAACTTCCCCACGTTTCGGGTTAAGACCCGACCTACAAGTTAGCTGTCAGTTAAATTGCGAAAAATTATTTATGACAAAAATTTCTAAAGAAATCAAGGCCCAGGCGCAAGATTTACTCAACTTTATTGATGCTAGCCCTAGCCCTTGGCATGCGGTAGATAGCGTTACAAAACTATTAAAAGAAAACGGCTTTAAGCCGCTGATAGAAAATCAACCATGGCAGTTTAAAAAAAATGGTCGTTATTACGTGGTACGTGATGGCGCTTCTATTATTGCATTTGTCATTGGCAACCAAGCGTTAGCCGATACTGGTTTTCGTATTGTCGGCGCGCATACCGACTCACCCGGCCTGCGCTTAAAACCTAAAGCGGCATTTAGTAGTCAAGGCATCGCTCAACTTGGTGTTGAAGTATATGGCGGCCCTATTTTAGCGACGTTTACCGACCGTGACTTAAGCCTAGCTGGGCGCGTGATGGTGCGTCAAGGCTGCTCATACGTTCCACGCTATGTTCAATTTAACAGCTCAATTGTGCGCTTACCTAACCTTGCTATTCACATGAACCGTGAAGTGAATGACAAAGGCTTGGTGCTCAACAAACAAACTGGTTTACCGCTGATTTTTGGTTTTGCTGCAGACACGGCAGAAGCACAAGCACAACTCACAAACGCACTTGCAAAACAATTAGCCGTAGAAGCTGCGGACATTATCACTTGGGATTTAAGCGTTTACGATACGCAAAAAGGCAACTTTTGGGGCTTGAATGAAGAGTTTATCGCCAATAGCCAATTAGATAATTTAGCCTCTTGCCATGCCGCGATTAGCGCTTTGTTGAGCAATAAAAAGCCCGATAGCACCAGTATTTGCGCCCTGTTTGACCATGAAGAAGTCGGCAGTGAAAGTGCCACTGGCGCTAGCGGAAGCTTTATGAGTGATGTGATTACGCGCATTTGTGCATCTACTAACACCTCTAGCAGCACTAGCGCAGAAGACCGTTTGCGCGCACTAGCCAATAGCTTTTTTGTTAGCGCAGATATGGCGCACGCCTATCATCCCAATCACGCAAGCAGTTACGAACCCTGCCACCACGCACTTGTCAACCAAGGCCCCGTGATTAAAACCAACGCAAATCAGCGCTACAGCACCAATGCTGAGACTGCCGCACGCTTTATCCAACTTTGCCAAAAAGCAGAAGTACCTTATCAACAATATGCGCACCGTACTGACTTAGGCTGCGGCAGCACGATAGGCCCAATACTAGCTGCGCAACTTGGGGTAGCGAGTGTAGATGTTGGCAACCCAATGTGGGCAATGCACAGCATACGCGAAAGTGCCGGCGTGCTAGACCATAGTTACATGATTGCAGTATTAAAAGAGCTCTTTAAAAGCTAAATTCCCCACCCTAAGTAATTTTAATTAGCTTTCACGAAAATATTTGTTAGTAT
>JANLZY010000154.1:0-4196 GCA_031359365.1 Methylotenera sp.
CAAAAATACTCACTAACGTTCGCGCAAGCGCCAGCTGCGCGTATCGGCCTTAGCCGTCCTCAGACAAGCTAAATATTAACGAGCTTTTTAGGCTTACTTTTACACGTTGTAGGATGATAGTTTTAGGCAATAAAAAAGAGCCATGCCGTAAAGCTTAACTCTTTGATATTATCTACTATATTTGGTGCCCCCGACACGAATCGAACGTGTGACCCTCCCCTTAGGAGGGGGATGCTCTATCCACTGAGCTACGGGGGCATATAAAATTTCAACTATTTTCTCACATTTCAATCCATCTCGTATTAGTGTTAACATAACTTATTGTTAATTACCTAGTAATTGCTCATTAAGCAGCTAAAACCAAATATATGACACTCAAGTTAATCTTTTACACAGGCGTGTTGTTGTTAGCATTTTTTGGGTATCGCAGTTATGCCGTGGCTGGGCGAGCACTGCAAATTGGCGATGATGCACCTAGCTTTACGCTAAATGACGCGCAAGGGCAGACTCATTACCTATCTGATTACGCTGGCAAGTATCTAGTGCTGTATTTTTACCCCAAAGATGACACGCCAGGTTGTACAAAAGAAGCGTGTCATTTTAGAGATGATATGTCGCAGCTTGAAAAATTAGGGGCAAATGTTGTTGGCGTCAGTGTTGATAATAGTAACTCACACGCTGATTTCGCTAAGAAGTATCACTTACCATTCCCTTTATTGATAGATGCTAATGGTGCTGTGGCAGACAGTTATCAATCGCTAACAAATCTTTACATTGTAAAAATTGCAAAGCGTCATACTTTCTTAATCAGCCCAACTGGGAAAATTGCTAAGGTGTACACGAGCGTGGATACTTCTAACCATTCGCAGCAAATTATTGATGATTTAAAGCTATTACAGCACAAGCCGTAAGTCATTCAATTTAGTCATTTTTGGTATGTAGTACAGAGAATTTCAAAATGTAAATTAACTAAAATAATAATGAATTTCAGCCAAACATTACCGTTAAATATCGCTTTAATCATCATGCTACTGCCTTTAATCGCAGTCGGCTTTTACTACATTAAATTAAAAAACAGCGAAGAACTTTGGAAGTTTGCATTAGAAGGTGCTGGTGATGGCGTTTGGGATTGGGATATTAGTAACGACAAAGCCCATTTTTCTGATCGCTACAAAGAGATGCTTGGCTTTACCGATGAAGAAGTTGATAACAACGTAAAAGAATGGAATAACCGTGTGCATCCAGATGATGCCGCATCGTTAGAACAGGCAGTCAGTGACTACCTATCAGGTAAGACAGAAAAATACATACACGAACATAGAGTCATCTGCAAAGACAGAAGTATCAAGTGGGTGCTGTCGCGGGGCATGATAGTTAAGCGTGACAAGCATGGCAAGCCGTTACGCATGATCGGCACTCATACTGACATCACCGCACGTAAGCTGCTGGAAACTCGTTTAGAAAATCTAGCGCATTTTGATGCTTTAGCTAACGTACCTAATCGCACACTATTTAACGACAGGCTTAAGCTGGCGTTATCTTATGCTAAACGCGAAAAAAAGATGCTTGCAGTCATGTTTATTGACTTAGATCTATTCAAAGAAATCAATGATTTATACGGTCATGAAACCGGTGACATCGTACTCAAAAAGGTCTCAAGGCAATTAGTTTCGTGTGTACGTGAGTCTGACACGGTCGCACGTATGGGTGGTGATGAGTTTGTGATTTTACTGCCGATTGTTGACGAAATAGAAGATGTAAAATTGGTCGCCCACAAAATTGTAGAGGCGGTAGCCCAGCCGATTAAAGTCGCTAAAACACATTTACACATTACCTGCAGCATAGGTATTGCCCTCTATCCACAGCATGGTAAAGACGAAAAGCTATTAGTGATTAATGCTGATATGGCAATGTATCAAGCTAAAAACAGCGGCAAAAACCAAGCTAAATTCTTTGAAGAAACGATGTTGAACTAGATGCTTTGATCACACATCAAAGCATCTAGGTTTTTGATTAAACAATCATTAAACAAATGTTGCTTTATTGCTTTCCAAATAATCTGCTAATTTAGTTAATGGTCGACCTAGCAACGCCTCACCGTCTGGGCTAACAACCGCCGTGCCAATAATTAAAAACTTCTAATTTCATCGTACTCTGTTTAAGTTCTAAAAAAAGCTGTTAGTAAGGCAAGTCGAATAAAAGAAACTCGACCTCATGCGCATTGGCAAAAGCAATTAAAGAAATATCTTTAATTTTTAAGGCGTCACCCGTTTTTAAGGTGTTGCCATTCACATCAACCTGCCCACGAATCACATGTACATAAGCACTACGGCCTGCTTTTAAGCTATGTTGCACTTCTTGATCTGCTGTATTTAAAATTGAGGCATAGAGGTAAGCATCTTGATGAATGAGCACAGATCCATCTTTACCATCTGACGAACCAATTAAACGCAAGCTACCAACTTTAGATGCCGTATCAAAATGCTTCTCTTCATAGCTAGGCGCAATGCCTTTAACATTCGGCTCAATCCAAATTTGTAAAAAATGGACACGCTCAGAACTTGAGTGATTAAACTCACTATGGCGCACACCGGTACCTGCGCTCATTCTTTGCACATCACCATATTGGATGACTGAGCCAGTGCCCATGCTATCTTTATGCTCTAAAGAACCACTTAACACATAAGTGATGATCTCCATATCTTCATGCCCGTGAGTTCCAAAACCTTTACCAGCCTGAACACGATCTTCATTAATTACGAGTAATGGCCCAAATCCCATCGCTTCTGGATTGTAGTATTGGCCGAATGAAAATGAATGGTTTGATTGCAACCAACCATGGTCTGCGGCACCGCGGCTACTATTTTTATGAATGTCTAACATGGTGATCTCCTTTTAAGTTTTTACAAAATCATCAATAAATTAGAATATAATTATTGTCTAATTAATCTTATTTACTAAGCATGTGTGTAGTATGAACTGAAAGATGCATGATGAAAAACGGAAAAAATATCAACCTATCATCGAAAAAATCGAATGTTTAGAATTAGCTTAGATGCATTACTAATATTGGATGCTATTGATCGCCTAGGATCTTTTGCGGCTGCGGGAAATGAGCTATACAAAGTACCCTCAACGATTTCATACACGGTGAGTAAATTAGAGCAAGATTTGGGCGTAAAAGTATTTGAACGCCTAGGCCCCAAAGTTGCCATTACTAAAGCTGGGAGTGAGCTGCTAAAAGAAGGTCGCCACTTACTAAAAGCAGCCAGCGATTTAGAACATAGAGTCAGAAGAGTCGCATCAGGTTGGGAAACTGAACTGACGATAGGGATGGACTCAGTATTCTCTCCAACCTCATTGATTCATGATGTGACTGAGTTTTGCAAGGTTGCCGACCTGACAAGACTGAAATTCTCGCAAGAAACGCTCTCTGGCACTTGGGAAGCGCTGCTTGATAGGCGAGCAGACCTACTGGTTGGCGCGGCTGGTGAAGGCCCTTCCGGTGGCGGCTATCACTCACATCTCATCGGCTATATGGACTTTGTGTTTGTTGTTTCACCAAACCACCCTTTAGCCAGCATTACTAGCCCGCTAAGCAAAGCCGACCTTAGTCAGCACCTCGCCATCACCGTCAGCGATTCTGTGAGAAAAATGCAACCCAGAACCGTAGGTTTGCTTTTCGGACAAAATTCCTTAGCGGTATCTAACATGCGCGCAAAATACGAATATCAATTAGCGGGCATGGGCTTTGGCTTCTTACCTGAACCCATTGCACGCCAAGCAATCGCCTCTGGCTTATTAGTCATAAAAGAAGTAGAAGAGCCACGCAAGCCTGAACCAGTCTACCTAGCATGGCGCACTGAAGAAGTGGGCGCGGGCTTAACCTGGTGGATAGATAAAATGAAAAGTCCAGAACTATTAGAAAGGCTATGGTCTTATTTTAACTAACAACGCTCAAGAAATAGCATCACCAAAACTGATTAATCTCTCGCCGCTTAAGTGAAGTGAATGTAAATATTACGCAACTATCCATGGCTGAAAAAGAGCAAAAAAAAAGACCTACAAGAAATGTAGGTCTTTTTTATATTTGGTGCCCGGAGCCGGAGTCGAACCGGCACACCCATAAGGCGAGAGATTTTAAGTCTCTTGTGTCTACCAATTTCACCACCCGGGCAGATGGAAGGTCTACATCA
>JANLZY010000183.1:0-3476 GCA_031359365.1 Methylotenera sp.
TGATGTAAATGGTCTAACCGCTTGATAAGCATTGAGCATAGCCTCTAATCTAGCCGTATCTAAACTACCATCGGCATTCACACACCAGTCATTGACGGCAATTGCTAAATCGTAAGCCAGCACATCGTGGCAAGCATAATAAAAATCAATCAAACCGCCAATTTCATTGCCATCAAACAACACATTATCGCGGAACAAATCCGCGTGAATCACGCCCATAGGCAATTGGGTTGTATCAAATTCAGCTTGAAACGCTAAAGTCTCATTTAATAATTGTTGATCTGCTGCTGGCAAATGCGGTAACACTTGCGCAGCAGTTTTAACGCGCCAATCCATACCGCGCTGATTATGACTATCGTGCTGCGGAAATTCCGCTTCAAAAGACTGTCCAGCAATATGCATTTTTGCCAATACCGCACCAACTGCGGCGCATTGTTGCACATTAGGCGCCTCAATATCGCCCCCGTTTAAGCAACTAATTAAAGCCGCTGGCTTTCCATTAAGCATATGTAAACTATTGCCAGATTTATCTGCAATTGGCTTAGGGCAAGGAATACCGTGTGCCGCAAGATGGCTCATCAAATCAATAAAATATGGCAGCTCTTCTAACGCATTGTGTTCAAACAGGGTCAGTACAAACTTATTTTGAATGCCATTATGTTGAGTCGTCACAAAATAGTTTGTGTTAGTAATGCCAGATGAAATACCTTTTAGCTCTACAAGTTCGCCTATCGCGTAATCTTGCAGCCAAGTTTGTAATTGTGGAATGCTGACCGAGGTAAATACTGACATAAATTAGGGTATGGATTAGAGTGTTATAAAGTTATTAATAGGTAGCTAGTCATTGGGAGTGCTAAATAAATAAAGAGGGCGATATACCCTCTTTATTTTTATAGTAGTGGTTTCATTAGAACCTAAAAATTGTCCACTTAGGAATACTCATAGGCTGGCTTGGCCCATCATTCACCCAACCACCATTTTGGTCTTCTTTATGCATGTAATATGGCACGCCGTGTGCTGGCGTTATTTTCATCATATAAAGCTGACCGTTAATGCGATATTCTTCAATGGTCTCACCTTTTTTCTTGATAATGGTGATCTGTGGCTCATCGGCATTATCTTCATTAGTCATCGCAGGTGGTGGGATATCTTCTAATGGTTGTAAATCAGCAGGTGGCGTTTTGGCTTTCGGTGTTTCAGCAACAGCTAATGAGGGCAGTTGCGCCACACCCAGCGCTAGCAAAAGCGCTACATTTTTCCAGATAATACAATTAGAGATCTTACGCATGGCCTGACACCTATTCTTTAAAATTGAATCGAAACCTGATGTGTTGATTTTAGCAAATTACACACCAATAAAACGCATTTACTATAAATAAAGCTGCACGCGCTCTTCATCCAAAGATAATTTAAATCCACGTGTTTCATAATGTTTGAATATCGCCTCGACGACCGCTTTTGGCTCATCAATCACTTGGATTAAATCTAGATCCTCTGCCGAAATCATCTTTTCATCGACTAAAGTCGTTTTAATCCAATCTACCAAGCCGCGCCAAAACGCCTCGCCTACCAAGATAATCGGCATTTTCAAGCTCTTGCCAGTTTGCACTAAGGTAATCGCCTCCATCACCTCATCCAACGTACCAAAGCCACCAGGCATTACCACATAAGCACTGGCATACTTTACAAACATCACTTTACGCATGAAAAAATGCTTAAAATTCTGGCTAATATCTTGATAAGAATTGCCCGTTTGCTCATGAGGCAATTCAATATTTAGGCCTATGCTAGGCGACTTTCCTGCGAATGCTCCTTTATTAGCAGCCTCCATAATACCTGGGCCACCGCCTGAAATCACGCTAAAACCCGAGTCACTAAGCAAACGTGCAATATCTTCAGTAAGCTTGTAATAAGGGTGGTCAACTGGTGTACGCGCGCTACCAAAAATAGAAACCGCTGGGGTAATTTCTTTCAGGCGCTCCGTAGCATCCACGAATTCTGCCATAATCTCGAATGCATGCCATGACTCATGACCAGTTTGATGTTGCCCACGCACGTCAGGGTCGGCAGGTTTTGGAATTTTTTTTGTAATCGACATAATTTAGGTGCTCAATACTCATGAAAACATTGTTATTAGTTGATGGTTCATCTTACCTGTATCGTGCTTTTCACGCTATGCCTGACTTACGAAATAGCCAAAATGAACCCACAGGCGCAATACAAGGTGTACTCAATATGTTGCGTCGTTTACATAAAGATTATCCTAGTGATTATAGCGCCTGTGTTTTTGATGCCAAAGGCAAAACGTTCCGTGATGATATTTATGCAGAATATAAAGCGAATCGCGCCAGCATGCCTGATGACTTACGTTTGCAAATTGAACCGCTGCATGAAGCGATTAAAGCCATGGGCTGGCCGCTTATTGTGGAGTCTGGCGTAGAAGCCGATGACGTGATTGGCGCACTAGCGAAGCAAGCTGAGCGTGAAGGCATTCGGACTATTATTTCAACTGGTGATAAAGATATTTCGCAGTTGGTGAATGAACACATCACCGTGGTAAACACCATGCGCGATGCCTTTAGACGTACTGATGACGTGCTAGATATTGCTGGCGTTGAAAATAAATTCGGCATTCCGCCTAGCTTAATGGTTGATTACTTAGTGCTGATTGGCGACACCTCGGACAACGTGCCAGGCGTCAAAAAAGTTGGGCCGAAAACAGCTGTTAAATGGCTAAAAGAATATGGCTCTTTAGATAACATCGTCGCCAATGCCGATAAAATCACGGGTAAAGTGGGTGTAAATCTACGCTCCGCGCTAGATTGGTTGCCGACCGCACGCGAACTTATCACTATTCGCTGCGATGTGGGCATACAAGAGAATTTAAGCGACCTTTCTCCGCAAGCCATTGATAAATCCAAACTTGCTGAACTATTTGACCGCTTTGAATTTAAAAGCTGGCGCCGTGAACTGGAAAACATGCAGGATAATGCGCCCGTGCCTGCTTCAGGCAACGTGGCTGCAAAATTTCCAACCTCACAAATTCAGCCCACACAAACAGCCGATATGTTTGCAGTCACCCAATTTGCAGCTAACACCAGTCGCAACTTTGAGACCATTTTAACGAATGAGCAACTAGATACTTGGCTGGCAAAACTACAAACCGCCAAATTGATGTGCTTCGATACTGAGACCACCTCACTAGATCCAATGACGGCTAAAATCGTCGGTATGTCCTTTAGCGTAGAAGCTGGCAGCGCGGCTTATTTGCCGCTAAAGCATGATTACTTTGATGCGCCAGAACAATTAAACTTTGCAGAAACACTCGCGAAAATCAAACCAATTTTAGAGAACGCTGCCATTAAAAAAGTTGGGCAAAACTTTAAATATGATCAACATGTTTTAGCTAATCACGGCATTGCGCTCAATGGTATTGCGCATGACACCATGTTGGAATCTTACGTATTCGAATCGCA
>JANLZY010000184.1:0-6633 GCA_031359365.1 Methylotenera sp.
GATCCAAGCGCGATTGAAGTGGATTGTTCGGCTAAAGATGAACGAGATCTGCCAAATACCTTTGTGGATTACGAAGAGTGGGGCCGTGAGTATGTGTTGAACGCGGTGAATACTGTGGTTGATGTGCATACTCGTGTATCAGATTTATACAGCAGCCCGCATAACCAAATTAAAGAGCAATTACGCCTATCAATTGAAACAGTGAAAGAGCGCCAAGAAAGCGAACTTATTAACAATAAAGAGTACGGCTTACTTAATAATATTGCAGCTACACAAAAAGTAAAATCACGCACTGGCGCACCAACACCAGATGATTTTGATGAATTATTAACTAAAGTTTGGAAAGAACCAGCGTTCTTCTTAGCACATCCACAAGCCATTGCAGCATTTGGTCGTGAATGCACACGTCGCGGCGTACCTCCACCAACTGTAGCTTTATTCGGTTCACAATTCATCACTTGGCGCGGTGTGCCGATTATCCCTTGCGATAAATTAAAAGTCACAAAAGGTAAAACCAATATCTTGTTATTACGTACAGGTGAAAGCCGTCAAGGTGTGGTTGGTTTGTATCAACCAAACTTACCTGGTCAACAAAGCATGGGCTTGTCTGTGCGCTTCATGGGCATTAACCATAAAGCCATTGCCTCATATTTAGTGTCGCTATATTGCTCTTTAGCGGTGTTAACTGATGATGCGATTGCCGTGCTGGAAAATGTTGATGTAGGCAACTATTATGAGTATAAATAACACTAATTTTGCTGGCCTAAGTGACTTAAATGACTTAGCTGACTTATCGTCATTTGAGCCAGAGGCATTATTGGGTCAATTGCCTGGTGAGCATCCGCGCATGGCTGCGGCATTGGCACTAGGCAGACAAGCCAGTGAAACAGGTCATTTTGACGTTGCGGAGCTTAGCCGCATCGTCAACGAGCTTTATTCTGAAGGATTCCCTGCGGGGTCTCCATTAGCAAAGCAGCCTGATTTCGCTTCGAATGATTCGCTGTCACATATCGCTTCAGATGCAGTTTTGCCAAACGCGACATCACCTAAAGGCGTGACAGAAACGCCTACGCCATCCACATGGTCAGCAGTGCCTAGCTTTGCCTCAACTCAACCTGACTTTGCCAGTGCGGAAGCATTGCAACTGCAGTATGGGTCAAATGGTGCTAATCCGTTTTCAAGTAATGATATTGCGCTTGATCAATTAATCGTTGGCTTGAATAATCCCTACGAAAATGAATTGAAACAGATATTGAGCGGTGCCAGCAGCAAGCCATCTGGCATTACTAGCGCTGGTTCTGGAGCGGGTAATCCAAGTAATTCTAGTCACAATTCATATTACTTTTTACAAGATTCACCGCTCCATGAGTCTCAACTCAATCAATCTGGGAAGTTTCCCGCCGCAGCGCATCCGCCATTTGATGCCAATTTAGTGCGTAAAGATTTTCCAATCTTAAGTGAGCTTGTGAATGGCAGGCCGCTGATTTGGTTGGACAATGCGGCTACCACGCAAAAACCTCAAGTGGTTATTGATAGAATTTCATATTTTTACCAGCATGAAAACTCTAATATCCACCGTGCGGCGCATGAGTTAGCCGCACGCGCGACAGATGCTTATGAAGGGGCGCGTGAAACTGTTAGGCGATTCATTAATGCACCGTCAATAGATAACATTATCTTTGTTAGAGGAACCACTGAAGCGATTAATTTAGTCGCTAAAACTTGGGGAAAAAAGCATTTGAACGAGGGTGATGAAATTGTGATTTCTCATCTTGAGCATCATGCCAATATTGTGCCTTGGCAGCAACTATGCCAAGAAACCGGCGCTAAACTCAAAGTGGCGCCAGTGGATGATAGCGGCCAAGTGTTATTGGCTGAGTATCAAAAGTTACTTACTTCGCGTGTGAAATTAGTTTCTTTTACACAGGTGTCTAATGCGTTAGGAACAGTCACCCCAGCGGCTGAAATGATACAAATGGCACATCGTGCAGGTGCAAAAGTACTATTGGATGGCGCGCAGTCCGTGTCACACATGCGTACAGATGTGCAAGCTTTAGATGCTGACTTTTTTGTATTCTCAGGGCATAAAGTGTTTGGGCCAACAGGTATTGGTGCGCTTTATGGTAAGCCAGAACTACTCGCTGATATGCCGGCGTGGCAAGGCGGTGGCAATATGATTCAAGATGTGACATTTGATAAAACTGTCTATCACGATGCGCCTTCTAAATTTGAAGCTGGTACCGGCAATATTGCTGATGCAGTAGGACTAGGCGCAGCGCTTGAGTATGTTGAACGTATTGGGATTGATAACATTGCGCGCTATGAGCATGAACTGTTGGTCTATGCAACAGCTGCACTGTGCAAAGTGCCTGGCTTGTGCCTAATTGGCACGGCAAAGGAAAAGGCCAGTGTTTTATCTTTCACACTTGAAGGTTATAAGAGTGAAGAGGTTGGCGCTGCGCTTAATCAAGAAGGTATTGCGGTGCGTTCAGGCCATCACTGTGCTCAACCTATATTGCGTCGTTTTGGTCTAGAAACCACGGTAAGACCATCGTTAGCCTTCTACAATACCTATGCAGAAGTAGATGTGTTAGTGAATGCCTTGCTACGACTAAGCTCGACTTACGTTTAAGCTCAATTAGAGCACCAACTAATTTTTAGCTGGCTTGTAAAAGCGAAAAAGCCTGTCAACCCATAATGAGTTGACAGGCTTTTTTTAAATTAAAAAATTAAGCCTAAACAGCTAAGCTTAAATAGCTATGCCTTGTGCATCAAATAATCCGTCAAACAAAATCGAACTTAAATAACGCTCGCCTGAGTCTGGCAATATGACCACAATCGTTTTACCTGTATTTTCTGGAAGTTTTGCATAGCGCACAGCAACTGCAACTGCCGCACCACAGGAAATACCTGACAATATGCCTTCTTCACGCGCTAAACGTTGCGCATAGAGAATAGCTTCTTCATTAGTCACTTGTGCGATGTCATCCACCACAGATAAATCAAGGTTCGCAGGTACAAAACCTGCACCTATGCCTTGAATTTTATGCGGAGCGGGTTTTATTACCTCGCCAGCACGATGTTGGCTGATAACAGGGCTAGATGCAGGCTCAACTGCAACTGTCAGAATTTTCTGGTTCTGGGTATTTTTGATGTAGCGCGAAACACCTGTTATCGTGCCACCTGTGCCTACACCTGCAACGAATATGTCAATATTGCCATCAGTTGCGTTCCAAATTTCTGGCCCAGTCGTTTTTTCATGAATCGCAGGGTTAGCTGGGTTTTTAAATTGCTGAAGTAGTACGTAGCGGTTCGGGTCTGATGCCGCGATTTCTTCTGCTTTTGCAATCGCGCCACTCATGCCTTTTGCACCTTCCGTGAGCACCAATTTTGCCCCATAAGCGACCAATAGTTTACGGCGCTCTATGCTCATCGTTTCTGGCATGGTAAGCGTGAGTGGAATGCCTCGAGCGGCTGCAACAAAGGCTAAAGCAATTCCAGTATTGCCGCTAGTAGGCTCTACAATCTCTTTGCCAGCACCTAATAAACCGCGTTGCTCAGCATCCCAAATCATGGCGGCACCGATACGGCATTTAACCGAATATGCTGGGTTGCGACCTTCAATTTTTGCTAATACAGTAGCGCTTGCGCCATCGGTAATACGATTCAGCTTAACTAAAGGCGTATTGCCGATAGATTGCGCATTATCCTCAAACCAACTAGACATAAGAACTCCTTAATGATTAATAACTCTCGTATCAATGATAGATACGAGAGTTTAAAGACATCAATATACAATTATTTTCGCAAGACCTCAAAGGTCTCGCCATTTAAAGTCTCGCGATTAATAATTGAATGATTTATTTTTGATAGATCTGATCGAATGTACCGCCATCAGAGAAGTGCTTTTTCTGAGCGACTTGCCAACCACCAAAGTCATCATCAATTTTCACTAAATTAACTTTTGGAAATTGTGCTTCATATTTCTTAGCCACAGAGACAAGTGTTGGACGGTAAAAGTTTCTTGCTGCGATTTCTTGACCCTCTTCAGTATATAGGTAGTCAAGATATGCTTTAGCAATAGCCTCAGTACCGTGTTTTTTAGCGTACTTATCAACTACAGTGACTGGCGGTTCGGCCAAGATGGAAAGTGAAGGAATAACGATTTCGTATTTACCAGGAAATTCTTTTTGAGCTAAAAAGGCTTCGTTTTCCCAAGCAATCAGCACATCACCAATGCCGCGCTCAGCAAAGGTTGTTGTAGATCCACGCGCACCAGTATCTAGCACAGGAACGTTCTTGAATAACTTGCTGATAAACGCTTTAGTTTTAGTTTCATCGCCACCATCTTGCTTCTGAGCATATGCCCAAGCTGCTAAATAGTTCCAGCGTGCGCCACCTGATGTTTTAGGATTAGGCGTAATCACAGAAATACCTGACTTGGTTAAATCGTCCCAATCTTTGATTTTTTTAGGATTGCCCTTTCTAACTAGCAGCACAATGGTTGATGTGTAAGGTGAGCTATTCAGCGCAAGACGTTTTTGCCAGTCTTTAGGAATTAATTTACCTTTTTCGTATAACTGATCTACATCGTAACCTAAGCCAAGCGTTGCAACGTCGGCATCTAAGCCGTCAATAATAGAACGTGCCTGCTTACCGGAGCCACCATGAGAAGCTCTAACAGTGACTTTGTCGCCAGTCTTTGCTAACCAATATTTACTAAAAGCAGCATTGAAATCTTGGTAAAGTTCACGTGTAGGGTCGTAAGAAACGTTCAGTAAAGTATAGTCTTTGGCTGATGCCAAGATTGGTGTAGCAGCGCCAAATGCTATTGAAAGCAAAGCAACGGCTAGGAGTGTTTTTTTCATGGTGAATCCTTATTTATTTATGTAATTGGTTAGGCTGTTATTACCGTTTTAGTCGTGAGTAAACAATCGCATTCCATGAGGTTGCCCTTTCTTTTGTTCATGATGGTTTGCTTAGCTTGCAAACCATCATGAGACTAGGTTTTTAGTTAGAATGCAACTTGGAAGCGAGCTAATAGTGCGCGCTCATCTTCGCGGTTTTTTACACGGTTAGTAGTACCGTTATAGCCGTTACTGCCACCTGCAGCGCTGTAAGCTAAACCTGTGCTTGCTCCACCATCAAACGAAGTCTGCTCGTAGTTCAATACAATTTTCGCATTAGTGTTGAGATACCAATTGACACCAGCTGTCCAAGTTTTAGCTTTTTTCGCACTAAAGCTAGGGTCAGCATAAGATTGTCCCAATGTTGGAACTGCATCTGCGCCAGTTTGCGCCGCTAGTTGACCTGCTTGATTTTTGAAGGTGTCGCTATCAATACTCATTTCACTGTAGCGTAAAGCTAACTCCCACGCGCCCCAGCCACCTTTATCAAAGTCAAAGTCACTTTTAGGTTTAACACCTTTGAATGAAGAGTCTTCACCAGTAAGTAAATAGGTTGCAGCAACTTGCCATGCATCATTATTAAGCGTTTTGTTTGTGCCTTTTAATATTGAAGTTTGAGCTGTACTTAATGCAGAGCCAGCGCCTGCGCCACCAGGTGCGGAAGATCCACCACTAGCTAGACTTACGTCTTGAGATACACGGGCATATTCTGTGATTAAACCAAATGGACCATTGTAGTAATAGGCTTGTGGCGCAACGCGTAAGCGTTTGCCATCAGCAAGTGCCGCTGAGCTGTATCTAAAGAAAGTCTGTTGGCTGTTAGTTACATAGCTTGGTAAGCCATTACGAGTACCATCTGCAGCGCTGGTATCTGTAAAGTTAAGGTTTCTCTCAGCAGTTGCATCCGTATAAGTAGCCGCAATACCAAATCCTAAGCCTGATAATACGTTGGTTTCATCTTTAAATGGCGTGGCAAATATACGTGCGGTGTATTCTTTATCGCCACCAAATTCTGAACCTGTACTTGCATTTCCACCATCAACCACGCCGTTGTTAAAGCCAAGCGCATAACTTAATTTGCTGTCCAGTACGTCACCATATACAGAAATACCTTGGTCACGATTTGGTAAAATATTATTCGATACATAGCTGCGCTCAATAAACTTGATATCGCCGCCAGCTTGAAGGCGCTCAAGACCTACAAATGGCTTGTACTTACCAACACGCACTTTAAATGCAGGATCAAAACGTCCATCAATATAAGCATCCACTACAGAGGCGCTGCCCCCGGCAAATTCTTCTTGAAAGCGATAATCGTATTTGCCAAACACTGTACCTTGAATATTTGGACGCAAGCGGCGTGCTAACCATGTATCATTCGCATCATGAAAGCCCCCGTTATTGCGACCGGGTCGCAAAAACAAGGCGGATTGATCATTTGGCGGAGATCGGGCTAATTGGCGGCCATGAACGTAACGATCTGGCCCACGGTGCTCTCGCCCTTGAAGACCAGCCAGGTGCCCAGCGCGAAAAGGCTGATAATCGTAATCGTCGATCCGGCGCGGGTTAGTACGTTGATGCCCGCCCAGTAGGTAAGGATCGGATATTGGAAGCCGAGGATGCGTCGCGAGAGCTGCACCAGCGCCGTTGTCTCGATGGCGCGGTAAACGTAAGACTGGATCAGCCTGATATTGCCGAAGGCGTCGCCTACGCGCGCCGCGAATTC
>JANLZY010000084.1:0-4173 GCA_031359365.1 Methylotenera sp.
TTGACTTATACACACCACCTCATGTGCTACTTTAAGTAATCGTAAAAACCCTTATAAAACAATGTGGTTAATTTAAGTGTTTGATTTATATGGGTTTAATAATAGATTAAAATTTAAGCGATTTGAAAAAAGCCTTATAAATTGGTATGTTACATTTTAAGGTCACAGTTATTCACAAAGTTATCCACAGATAATGTGGAGAGTATTTTTCATTTCAGGGAACTTTTTAAAAGTCAACTTTTGAATCAATAATTTATGATAATAAATAATCAAAAATTTCGCACAATTTGGCCTAATGATGGTATGGCTGTTGGTAGTCGATCTGTATCAATTATTGACCAAACAAAATTACCGCATGTATTTAAGATTGTTGAAATTATCAACATGTCGCAAATGATTGTTGCGATTAAAACGATGCAGGTTCGCGGTGCGCCGCTAATTGGTGCGGCTGCCGCATATGGTATGGCGTTAGCGATGCAGGATAATTGTAGTGACGAACACTTGCAGCTTTCCGCCATGCAATTAATGAAAAGCAGGCCTACAGCAGTGAATTTGCGCTGGGCAATAGAACGTATTACACAGTTGCTATTACCAATGGCTGTAGAGCTGCGTTTGAATGCCGCTTGGATGGAGTCCGCAAAAATTTGCGATGAGGATGTTTTACTTAATCAGGCTATAGGCCAATACGGCTTGAATTTAATCCAAAGTCTGCATAGTCAGAACGTAAGTAAACAGCATATCCGTCAATTAAATATCCTCACACATTGCAACGCTGGTTGGCTAGCTACTGTGGATTTCGGCACAGCACTGGCACCAATCTACGCTGCGTATGATGCTGGGATTGATGTGCATGTGTGGGTTGATGAAACGCGTCCACGTAACCAAGGTGCAAGCTTAACGGCTTGGGAATTAGCGCAGCATGGCGTTCCGCACACGGTGATTAGTGATAATGCAGGCGGTCATTTAATGCAGCATGGTCAAGTTGATATGGTCATCATCGGTGCTGATCGTGTGACAAGTACGGGTGACGTATGCAATAAGATAGGTACTTATTTAAAGGCGCTTGCGGCGTTTGATAATCACGTGCCATTCTATGCCGCGGTACCATCGCCAACGATAGATTGGACTATGCTAAATGGCGTGCAAGAGATAGAAATAGAGGAGCGCGATGGTCGTGAAGTGGCTTGGATGACGGGCATGCTTGCCACTGGCGAAGTGGCAGAGGTGAATATTTTGCCAGCAAATACTCAGGTAGCTAATCCTGCATTTGATGTCACGCCAGCACGATTGGTAACTGGCATTATTACCGAGCACGGTGTATTTGCGCCAAGCCAGCTAAAAAGCGTTCTGGAGTAAATAAACGATGCAAAACAAACGTGAACAGCTATTACACATTAGTCAACAGTTAGTGAGCTTGGGCTTGAATCGCGGGACTGCTGGCAATGTCAGTGTTCGTGCAGATAGCAGTGCGGGAGACGCAGGATTTTTAATCACGCCTTCAGGTTTAGCTGTCGATAAGATGTCGTCTTCAGACATGGTATGGATGGATTTTTCAGGTAATGCGACTGGCGCTCATCCGCCATCAAGCGAGTGGCGATTCCATCAAGATATATTGCAGCAAAAACCGCAGGTGAATGCGGTGATTCATACACACAGTATCTACGCCAGTACATTCAGCACTTTTCGCACAGATATGCCGCCATTTCACTACATGATTGCGCTTGCTGGCGGCGATAGCATACGTTGTGCGCCTTATGCTTTGTTTGGCAGTCAGCAGCTTTCAGATAATGCCATTGAAGCATTAAAAGACCGCAAAGCTTGTTTGTTGGCGAATCACGGCATGATTGCAGTGGGCGAAACTTTAGAAAAGGCGCTAAACATTACTCAAGAAGTAGAAACTTTATGCGAGCAATATTTACTCGCCTTGCAAGTGGGTCAGCCGCATATTTTAAGTCAGCAAGAAATGTTGGATGTACTTGGGAAATTCAAGACTTATGGTGCTTGGTCTGAGGCTTCCAATGGAGCTCGGCCTGAGAGAAAGTAGCTAAAAAATAAATTATGAAGAATTACAAGTAAATTAATCCATTTTTATTTTTGATAACGTTTTGTGAGGCATCTGTTTTGCGGTAAAATCTTATCCCGTCTGCAACAAATAATAAGTGCCTTTCCATGACCAAATATGTATTCGTAACCGGCGGTGTAGTTTCTTCTCTTGGTAAAGGCATCGCTGCCGCCAGCCTTGGCGCTATCCTTGAATCGCGTGGCATTAAAGTGACCATGCTCAAACTTGATCCCTATATTAATGTTGACCCTGGCACGATGTCGCCATTTCAGCACGGTGAAGTGTTCGTCACTGACGATGGTGCTGAAACCGATTTGGACTTAGGTCACTACGAGCGCTTTATTTCACAGCGCATGGCAAAACGTAACAGTTTTACCACAGGCCAAATCTACGAAACAGTCATCAAAAAAGAGCGTCGTGGCGAATACCTTGGCAAAACTGTACAAGTAATTCCACACATCACTGACGAGATTAAAAACCACATCAAACGTGGCGCAGAAGGTGCTGATGTTGCGATTATTGAAGTTGGTGGTACGGTGGGTGATATTGAATCGCTACCGTTTTTAGAAGCTATTCGTCAAATGGGCTTTGAAGAAGGTCGTAACAATGCATGTTACGTGCATTTGACTTTATTGCCGTGGATTCCAACCGCAGGCGAGCTTAAAACTAAGCCTACACAACACTCAGTAAAAGAATTACGTCAAATTGGTATACAGCCTGATATTTTGCTGTGCCGTGCTGAACGTGAAATTCCAGAAGATGAAAAGCGCAAAATTGCTTTATTTACCAATGTCGCTTATGAGGCAGTGATTAGTGCGATTGATAGCGATTCAATTTATAAAATACCAGGTTTGCTGCACGAGCAAATGATGGATGAAATTGTTTGCCACAAGCTTAATATTTTGGCTAAAGCAGCTGATTTAACCGTGTGGAAAAATATTGTTACGCGCATAGAAAATCCAAAAAATACAGTCAATATTGCCTTTGTGGGTAAATATGTCGATTTAACTGAGAGCTATAAATCGCTCACAGAAGCCTTGATTCATGCGGGTATTCATACCGAATCTAAAGTCAAAATTAACTATATTGATAGTGAAGAGATTGAGAAATCAGGCACGGGTATATTAAACACAATGGATGCGATTTTGATTCCAGGCGGTTTTGGTGTGCGCGGTACAGAAGGTAAAATCGCTGCAATTCAATATGCACGTGAAAATAAACTGCCATATCTTGGCATTTGTTTAGGTATGCAATTGGCGGTGATTGAATTTGCTCGTAACGTGGCTGGCTTAAAAGGTGCTAACAGTACTGAATTTAATGCAGAGGCGCCGTACAAGCTGATTGGCTTGATTGACGAATGGAAAGATGCCAGTGGCAAAATTGAAAAGCGTGACGAAAATTCAGACCTTGGCGGTACTATGCGTTTAGGCGCACAAGCTTGCCCAATCGTACCAAACACAATGGCTGCAGGTATTTATGGTGTGCAAGTGAATGAGCGCCATCGTCATCGTTATGAAGTGAATAACAATTACGTAGAACAACTGAAAGCAGCCGGTTTGGTGATTTCTGCCAGAACACCGACTGAAGAATTGTGTGAGATGATTGAACTGCCAAAAGCTACGCATCCGTGGTTTGTTGCAGTACAGTTTCACCCAGAATTTACTTCTAACCCAAGGTCAGGCCATCCACTATTTACTGCTTATGTGAATGCAGCATTGGCACACAAAGGCGTTAAGTAAAGTTTTATAAGTAACACAGTAAATAACACGTATAAATCATTACAGATTCTTTATTTTGAATCACTAAGTTAAAACTAATTTGTATATTTAGGAGTAGTCATGAGCGCAATTGTAGATATTATTGCCCGCGAAATTTTAGATTCTCGTGGTAACCCAACTGTAGAATGTGATGTATTGTTAGAAAGCGGCGTGATTGGCCGTGCCGCTGTGCCATCAGGCGCTTCTACAGGCGCTAAAGAAGCGATGGAGTTACGTGATGGTGACAAAAGTCGTTATTTAGGTAAAGGCGTTCTACAGGCAGTTGAGAACGTCAATACTGAAATCACAGAAGCTATCATTGGTTTGGATGCTGAAGAGCAAAGCTTTATCGAT
>JANLZY010000209.1:0-3773 GCA_031359365.1 Methylotenera sp.
AACACTCTACTTGCTAAACAAGCTGAAATCACCAAAGCTAAAACAAGCAAAAAATTAAGCTTTAATCAGCCTATCACCATGGAATTTAGAGATATAAATCTTAAAATGATTTTTGAGTCACTATCTAAGACCACTAAAATCAATTTCATACTCGATAAAGATGTACCCAGCGACCAAAATGCCACCATATTCTTAAAAGCCGCGCCTTTTAGTGATGCGCTAGATTTGCTGCTAGAAACCAATCAGCTAGAGAAAAAAGTATTAAGTGAGAACTCCGTCATCATTTACGTGAATGACATATTGCACCAGCGCGATTACAAAGATTTAAGTGTGCGAAGCTTTACTTTAGATTATGCCGATGCCAAGCAGATGAGCACCATATTGCGTACCATGCTCAATATGCGCAGCATGGAAATTGATTCTAGACTAAATACCTTACTGATTAAAGATTCCCCTGAGATTTTAGCACTCGCCGAGAAGATTATTTATGCGCAAGACAAGCCAGACCCTGAAGTCATGCTTGAGCTGCAAGTCATGGAAATTAAACGCAGTTATTTGCAAAATCTTGGTGTAGTTCCACCTACTGGCATCAGCGCGCCAATACCAGATAGCAAAATTCTGACAGTCAGGGATTTACGCAACGTGACTGGAAACTCTTTAGTGGTGAATGGCTTACCAGGCTTGGTGTTCAACGCAACTAATGGTGATGCTAACCTACTGGCTAACCCACGCATTCGCGTTAAAAACAAAGAAACTGCGAGAATTCACATTGGTGAAAAAGTGCCAGTATTTACGGCTAATGTGGCCTCTACGGGCGTTTCCTCACAAACCGTACAATATATTGATGCAGGTTTAAAACTAGAGGTTGAGCCAACGATTAGCGCTACGAATGATATTACGATCAAAGTAAATTTAAACGTAAGCTCTATTGGCGATAAAGTCACTGCCACTTCAAGCAGTAGCGAAAGTGTCGCCTTCCGTATTGGCACCCGTTTAACCTCAACTGTATTACGTTTGCATGACGGTGAAACTCAAGTGCTAGCAGGTTTAATTGATGACCAAGACCGCAAAAACATGAGCGGGCTACCTGGTTTATCCAAAATCCCCCTGCTAGGTAAATTATTCTCAAATCAAACTGACGACAAAATTAAAACAGAAATCGTATTATCAATCACACCGCATATCATCCGCCAACGCACGCCACAACTAGCACACGAAGCCGATATTTGGACTGGCTCAGAAGGTCAAGTCGGCCGTCATTCTCCATCGCCAGCTTTTGCTGATGGCGTAGCACCATTTATGGTGCCAAAACCACCAGCAGCCGCAGCGCCTGCAAGCCGTGATGATACGCCTAAGAATATCAACCTGCCTTTACCATCTGGGTTCTCGCTTGGCGGCGGATTAAACGCAGATCAAAAATCTGCACCCATCACTAAGCCCGCGGAATAAGTTAGAAATGAACAGCGTGACTAAAAAAACAAGTACAGTTAAAAAGGAATACGGTTTCTCTTACGTAGAACTGGTATTTGTCATTGCGATACTTGCTTTGCTTGCAGCTGTAGCAACACCCTATCTTGAAAAAAACATTCAGCGAAAGAAAGAGCTAGAGCTAAAGCAGAGTTTGCGTGAAATACGCATTGCAATCGATGAATATAAGGTCGCCTCTGACCAAGGTAAAATCAAAAAATCTATAGGGGACAGCGGCTACCCACATCATTTAGAAGATTTAGTCATAGGAGTAGAGGATGTCACCGACCCTCAAAAGAAGAAGTTACGCTTTTTAAGAAGGCTGCCAATTGACCCGATGTATCCAAAAAATCAGCATCTATCATCCAATGATGAGATTAACCCTGCAGACACTTGGGGTAAACGCAGCTACGCCAGCGATGCTGAAAACCCACGCGAAGGAGATGATGTTTACGATGTTTACTCACTTAGCAGCGATGTCGGCTTGAATGGAGTCGCGTATGTGCAGTGGTAAACCATCCATTAAAAGTAATAACAAAGGCTTTACATTTATCGAGCTAATGGTGGTAATGGCGATTATTGCCAGTATTATCTCGATTGCCATGCCGCGTTATTTTGATGGCTTAGAGCGCAGCAAAGAAACTGCATTAAAGCAAAATCTAAAAGAAATGCGTGAGGCAATAGACCACTACCATTCAGACAAAGGCGACTACCCCGCTAACTTACAAACTCTAGTATCAGAACGTTATTTGCGATTCATTCCAGTTGACCCCATTACCGAGACAAGCGACACCTGGCAAGTGACCTCGCCACCCGACAACAGCAATAGAGTTTATGATGTTGCAAGCGGTGCAAGTACAAGTGCTCGCAATGGCGAGGCATACAACACATGGTAAACACTACTCATCATGACGGATTTTCTTATATAGGCGTGCTTTTTTTAGTGGCTGCGATATCAGTAAGCATGGCAGTGGTCGCGCAAAATGAAGATACTCTGGTTAAAAGAGAAAAAGAACAAGACTGGCTATTTATTGGCAATCAATACCAACGTGCTATAGAAAGTTATTACAACCAATCGCCCAATGGCATCAAGTCTCTCCCAACTAAATTAGAGGATTTGCTATTAGACAGCCGCTTTATTATGCCAGTACGGCATTTGCGCAAATTATATGGTGACCCTTTAAATCATCAACAAAACTGGAGCATCATCAAAAATCCAAATGCCCAGATTATTGGCGTTTACAGTCAATCGCAAGAGGCATTATTATCAAAAAAAAATATTCCAGCGGTAGCAGAAAACCTTGATCTAGAAAACTTTGATGCTGAGAACCCAAGATACGTAGATATTCAATTTGTATTTCAGCCAAAACAGGTAACTGGTGACACCAATACAGAATCAACAGAAGATAATAACAATGAAAATCTAAAAGCTAATGACATGGAGTAACTAATATGACGCTCACTAATCAGTCAGTCGCAGTCTTAGAAAAAAGTTGGCATAGTAAAATTCTAGAACAAGGTTTTGATCAAATTGGACAAGCTGTAATTATTGTCTCTAGCCGCAGTGAAGTATTGTTTGCTTCTAAAGCCGCTGAAATGCTATTAGAAAATAATAACGGATTAAGCGTAGTCGATAACAGCTTGTTAGCCGATTTGATACCAGACAATTTAAGGTTGCAAAAAGCCATTCAAACTGCGATTGATACGCAACTGACCCAAGATACTTCAGTTGGCCTTTACATACACCGCAATCAACAACCCAAGCCTTATTACTTATCCATAAGCCGATTAAAAAAACAATTAGATGAAAGACGCGAAGGCCATAGCGCCTTGATTATCATCAAAGATTTAGAACTTAACTATGAGCGTTGGGCGGAACGCTTAAAAAAAGGATTCAATATGTCGCCCAGAGAAATCCAATGCGTAGTCCTACTCACTGAACGCAGAAGCGTGCAAGAAGTGGCTGAAGTCATGGAAATTTGCACTGAAACGGTCAGGCAATATTTAAAAAGCGTATTTAAAAAAATGGATGTGCGCAAACTGCATGAATTAGTCAGCTTGGCTTTGGAGTACCGTAGGAATAGATAACAGATAGCCAGCACAATATCCGACTTTAAGGCTTTACGAGCTATTGATTTTTAATTAAAATTTTTCTGGACAGCAAGATTCTAACTTGCTTAATAAGCAACTATGATGACTTATGCCTAGTAATAGCAACGCATTAAGAACAATCCATTAATCATACTTAAGCATAAGTCATCTGTATTTAGCCACTAAAATGCCACAAAGAATTCAGATAAAATAAA
>JANLZY010000222.1:0-1538 GCA_031359365.1 Methylotenera sp.
TATCCAAAAAGCAATCACCCACCAGTTGATAAAAAACATACCTACAGCCGCGCCTACTACAATCAGAAAAGCTGCTTGCCAAGATAATGTTTTGCTTTGTCGCATCACTGGTTGCCACATTAAGAAACAGCCGTAATGACATAAAAATAGCGCCCTGTGCAGGTCGACAGAATCACCCCAAATTAACAAGGCATGTAATGATAGAATCATTAAAGCCATTAATCGGTCGGAATCGTTAAATAGTTGGTGTGCTAATTTGAGACCTGGTCTGAGTGATATTTGCATATAATGGCTCAATGATTGATTGAAATTATCCAACTGGCTGTTATTGTATGCCGATTTTTAGTAATTTAATTATACTAAAAAACGTTTAAAATTGGACACACCTGTTGGGATTTCAACGCCTGATAGATGGTTTTTCAACAAAATGTGACTGGAGCTAACCAAAATACTAGTAAAGTATGCTAAATGCGGTTGGTATGATATTTGCATATCTATGTATGAGAGATGCGCATTTGATTTGAGTTGAAATGACTTACATAACTTTAATAGTTCGGGGAACTAAATGAAAAAACAAGCAGGTTTTACTTTAATTGAGCTGGCGATCGTACTTGTGATCATAGGCTTGCTGCTAGGTGGCGTATTAAAAGGTCAAGAATTGATTAATAGTGCCAAGGTTAAAAACATGGCAACAGACTTTAGAAACATACCTGTATACATTTATGGGTATCAAGATAAATAAAGAGCTATTCCAGGTGATGATAAATCAGCTCAAGCTCATACTGGAAGTGCGATTGCAGTAAATGCTACTGGTACAACTGGTGGAAATGGTCAATTAGACGGCAGGTGGAATACAACTACCGTCACGGATGAAACTCACACATTTTGGCAACATGTTCGTTTGGCTGGATTGGCTCCAGGTGCAACAGACAATACACTTACTGCCGACTTTTATCCAAAAAATGCTGACGGTGGCGATATTGGTATTGAAGCAGGTAGAACTACTACGCCAGCAATTGCAGGTTTGGCAGGAACTTACGTGATTTGTTCAAATGGTATTTTAGGTAAGTACGTTAAGCAGCTAGATATAACAATGGATAACGGTGATACAGCCACTGGGGCTATGATGGCTACGCCTGTAACTGGCTATACATTAGGTGCTGCCGCAACTGCTACAGCAGCAATAGTAGACGGTACGGCCTATATTGTCTGTTTGGCGGTATAGTTCTAAATTTAAGCAATAAAAAAGCTCGCTTCGGTGGGCTTTTTTTATTGCTTAAATTTTAGCTCATATAGCCCACAGACTAATTTAACTGCTTGCTTACGCGCCAAATTGTTTTAGAATGGTGACTTGAAAAAAAACTCAACAAAAACAGACGTACAATATAGCTGCAAATGACCAATAATATCGTAGAAATTGATAATCTTTCCTTTGGGTACAAAGGGCGATTGCTGCATAAAGGCATCAATATGGTGTTCCCACGCGGTAAAGTTGTGGCGATTATGGGCGGCAGTGGCAGTGGAAAAACTACTTTGTT
>JANLZY010000274.1:0-6223 GCA_031359365.1 Methylotenera sp.
TTGCTAATCTCAACGCGGAGGCTACAACTGGTAAAACTAATAGTGACCCAACAAAAATTCGATTAATTTGCGCTGATGGTACTACGTTGCCTTCGAACGCCAGCCTCACACGTATGCGCGAAGATGGTCAAAATAGCCTTACACTTTTTCAATTCACACCAATTTCTGCAACTAGTCCACTCACTAACGATTTTGAGTCTCAGTTTAATTACCACCTAATTATCGATAGGCTGGAGGAAATCGTTTTTCAACTGAGTGCTGAGGGGAGAATAATTTTCCTTAATCCCGCATGGGAAAGTTTGCTCGAGCTCAAGGTTCAAGATTGCCTAAACAAATCACTTTTGGACTTTTTTCATCCCGAAGACAGACCTATGTTAGAAGCCAGACTTAACTCCTTAACACAAGGTAAAAGACCTAACTGCACTCTAGAAGCGCGACTCCTTTCTGTTCACGGCTTCCCTAACTGGGTTGTTATGCGCGCTAAAACCACTTCTGCATCTGCTGGTGAAAGAACCAGCGTAATCGGCACCATGACAAATATTCAAAACAATAAAGAGGCTGAGGCAAGCGTGTTAGCGAGTCGTCGAGCATCTAATTCTTTATTGAGCCATATCCCAGCCTTAGTCTATCGCGGCAGAAACGACCGTTTTTGGACATTTGAATATGTAAGTGACGGTTGTATCGACCTCACTGGTTATGATCCTCAAGACTTTCTTAATAGTAATAATCTTAATTTCAATTTAATCATTCACCCAGATGATCGTGCTGACGTTTGGGAATCAGTGAATCAGCAACTTGGTCTAAGTGAAAAATTCAAACTCATTTACCGCATTGTCACTCGTAAAGGTGAGACTAAACTCGTACAAGAATACGGACGAGGCATATTCTCTAGCACAGGGGAGCTGTTAGCTCTGGAAGGTTTTATCACCGAAATTCCAGAGCAACAATATAGAGTAAAGTCGCTACTTCATTAATTGTGAAATAGCGATAAAGATTACTCAGGTTGCGTTCCCACGGCCATAGCCGAGCCGTCATCAAATTGAGAAAGCCATTCAACCATCATTGGATGAAACTTTGTCATACCCTTATACTCAATCAGGTCTGGGTGCATGGTTTTTTGAACGCGATGCAAACGCTTTGCCCATCTTGGATAGCTAGAAAGCTCTTTTAAACTCATCAAATAACAGCGAATGCTAAAAACAATTCCATTGCTACGTGGCAATCTAAATAAAGACTGTAACTCCACACGAAGATGTACTTTGTCTTCAACGTTTTCTGGGGTTACGGTATTTCGTTCAGTACCCCAGATCGGATAATTTTCAGGCGAAGTGTCCAAACGTGGATTCACTGTCATCGTCCAATTAAGTCTGCGTACAGGGCTGCCTAATTGTAAGTTGAGTAAATATTTAAGGGCTCTATCCATCACACCCAATTCGGTCGCCCGCGGCACTGGCGCATGCCATTCTCTCCATGACATTCCCACATCAAATGCTAAAGACCAATCAGCCTGACTAGTCACAAAGCCACCATCTGCATATAAAGTTTCATCGCGCTGGTCGAGTAAGACGAAGTCGCCTTGTACTTGTCGACTCATAAATTCAAACGGATCCATAGGCATCGTCGAAGCATCACCAAATACAAAGCTTTGCTTAATGTTTAAGGGTTTGTTTCCCCATGTCCAATTTAAGCCCTCTTTTTTTAAAGAAAAATGTTCAGGATAATCATTTGAAAGCGCTTCCATGGTCAGCTCAACAAAGTCCCATTGTGCATCCATCATGTGCGGCAAAACAGCGTATCTCCCACGGTCTAAATCTAGCGTTAGCTGCTTATCCAAACACTCCCCTACATAGTGCTCATCTACATCAAAAGGAAACTCACATACAGTGCCCTGCTTACCTTTAACGTGCGGCTCTATATTGACCGAGTACATGTACTGATCTTCTGCAAATGGAAACGGAAAGCGTTTAATTGCATTAGGAGAATTACTGTATTTATAGTCATTGCGAAATGTTTCTTGTTTAAATGCTAACGCCATTTTGTTCACCTTAATTTTCTATTTTCAATATCAACTGGTCTTAAAACATCAAACTATTCTCGTGACCTAAAGATCCAAAACCAATCGGTCACATCTAGCGCGAGAGACGCAAGGCATGATTTTTTTACCAGCAGCTTTTTCTGCATCGGTTAAAAAATGATCGTGGTGCAACAGCGCGCCATCTGATTCAAGTACATAGACCTCACAACGCCCACAAAAGCCACCTCGACACAAGTAATCCGCCTCGACACCAGCCGCTTCAATAGCTTCCAGCATGCTCATTTCTGCAGGGACATGCACTTCAATGTTAGATTTCGCCAGTTGAATTTTGAATGGCTCACCGATACCTGGTGAGAGGAACTGTTCGCTATGAATATGGTTTTCAGGCCAGCCCAAGTTTCTGGCGGTTTCAATGACTGCAACTACCATAGGATTTGGCCCGCAAACATACACGTGTGTGCCTAATGGTTGTTTGCTTAACAAGGCAAGTAAATCAAGGCGCTCACCTTTGCTGTCCGCATAACAATGAAGTTTGTCGCTGCAAATGGCCTTTAATTTGTCTGCGAATGCGCCATGTTCAGGGGATCTGAATGCATAGTGCAACTCAAAATTTGCATTCAATCTGTTCAAATCAATCAATTGCGACATGAATGGCGTAATGCCAATTCCGCCAGCAATCAATATATGTTTATGGGCTTTTTTGGCCAGTGAAAAAAGATTCACTGGATAAGTGATTTGTAACGAGGTGCCAATCTCGACGTTCTCGTGCATAAATACTGAGCCACCTCTAGACTGCTCTTGCTTGCGAACTGAGATATGGTAAGAGTCAGTGTCTGCAGGCGAACCCATGAGCGAGTATGGGTTGCGGTGTACCCTTCCGCCAACATTCATGGATACAACTACATGGCTTCCACCTGAAAATGCAGGAAAAGATGATCCATCCTTTTTAACAAAAGTGAAATGCTTAACTAGTGGCGTTACTTGCTCGACGGCAGCAACTTTGATGTCAATCATACTCATGGATATATTTCCTCAATTTCCGGCAACTCACCTGGCGACTCAGCGTCTATCATCAAGCCCATGTAGGCACCTAGCTTGCGAGAAAAGTGGTCGCGAACGAAAAGCATGCGGCCACAGCCACTACATTCTCCAATATTGGTTGTGACGCCATGCGTTGTCGCTTTGCAATGTACGCAATAGATGGGTCTTGCCAATGTGCCAGTAAGCTCTTTCATCATGCCTGCATCTTCAATGCCGAACTTATTCGCCACTTTCGCTACCGACCACATAAAGTCTTCAGAACCAGCAATATAAAGACGCATGCCCATACACATACCCTGTAAGACACTCTCTAACTGAGCTAAAACTTCTTGCTCAGTCTCTAATATATGCAAGCCCTCAGGTACTACTTTGGTAAGCGTTTTAGAATAATCTGCCTCAGCATAGGGCGCGTATAACACCGTAATTGCTTGCTTGGGATGCATCAGCTGAAATAGCTTCAACACGGCCATACCGCCCTGGCCTTGCGCTACCACTAAATGCGAAGTCGCTTTTTCATGCCATAACAAAGAAGTGTAGACGGGCTTACTTCTAATCCAATATCCACGTTCCATGATTAACCTTTCATTCTTTCAGGATAGGTGCGTATGCGCATAGGGTCATAAAATGGCGTTTGAGCCACTCTTGCCTTGCAGCTGGATGTTTTACCGACAATTTCAACCTCAGTACCAATTGCCGCATATTCAGGTTTGATATGCATCATCGCGATGGATTGCATTAAATATTGACTGTAACTGCCGCTAGTCACTACACCAACTTCAACACCATCTTTCATGATCTTGGCGCCAGCTTCAACTGCGCTTGCGCTCTGACAAACTACACCACCTTGCTTAACGCGCTCCTGACCTTTTGACTTTAATACCGCCGCTTTGCCTGTATACTCAACGGTTTTATCAAGGTCAATAGCCCAGCCTAAACCTGCCTCCCAAGGCGATGTGTCACCTTCAGGCATTTCAAATGGAAAGAACTGCAAAGCAGCTTCTACACGGGTTAGTTCAAGGCAATTCCATGACGCTGGCAGTATGCCAAATGGCTTTCCAAGCTCAAGAATTTTGTCCCAAATGGTCACAATGTCTTTTGCAGTGCTATAAATTTCATACCCACGTTCTGCTGCATACCCGCCACGGCCGATAATCACGTCAATGCCAAATATCGTCGTTTTAACAAAACCAAAATAGGGCAATTCAGACAATATAATGCCAACGTGTGGAGTAAGAATTTCAAGAGATTTTGGGCCTTGTAATGACAGCACATGCGTATCATTATCTTTTTGAACTGTAATATTTTTGCCAGCGGACAACTTACGTAGATTGTCTGGTGTTTTACCGCTTCCATGAGAGACTTTAAACTCACTGGCGCCTAGACGAATAATCATAATATCGTCACATAAAACACCAGCCTCATTCACTTCTACCGCGATAATCCCAGTATTGACTTTAAGCTTCGCGATATCTTTGGCAACCATCGCATTTAATACCGCCTCGGCATCAGCGCCAGTGACATCCACAAGATTAAGTGCTGAAACATCAAATAAGCCTACACGACTACGCACCGCAACCGTTTCTTCATTTGGGTCAGTGTGATAGCTCCAAGGAATAGCCATATCATTCCATGTGTCGCCATCTAAGTTTGATCCAAGTGTCGCGTGTCTACCGTTAAGAATAGAATTTCGCATTATTTTCCTTACTTAATAAGATGTAATTGTTAATATATTGATTACACATTATCGGAATAGAAATTCAGAGAAAATTCTCTTGAAGGTGTACTACTAAGGAGGTAGTAAATACATTAGGATAGATTTAAACGAAATTCAGGAAAATGGCGTGTAGCGTAGGTCTCAGCTACAAGCCATTTAGTGAGTTTAATACTTGTAATTCTTTTGTTACTAAGCGGCCAATTGACTGTTGAGTTCTTCTTCAAAATCAAAAATATCGGCGATGATACCGTACTTAGCAATAGTGAAAATTGATGCACTAGGGTCAGTATTCACAGCGACAATAGTCGGCACATGTTTCATACCAGCCATATGCTGAATTGAACCAGAAATACCTAAAGCCACATAAAGTTTACATGAGCCAACTACTTTGCCTGATTGACCAACCTGCCTTGATTTAGGTAACCAGCCTGCATCGGCGATAGGACGTGAACAGCATAGAGTAGCGCCAGCTGTTTCCGCTAACTCTCTAAACTGCTCAACGTTGGTCTCTTCACCAATTCCACGACCGATAGACATAATAAAATCGACGGTTGTGATATCAATATCATTACCACCACCCTGCTCTATAAAGTCTTTATTTTGACTGCGCGACTGAACCGTTGGTAAGTCAAAGTTGTTTACAGTTGGGCTACCTGAACCTTCTAAAGTTTTAAACACGCTGGCACGAATGGTCATGACGACAATACGCTTACCTGGAAAATCTACTTCAACGTTCACTTTTTGATTATAACCACCACGTGTTGCGACTAAATCACTGCCTTGATATTCGACGATGAATACGTCTGTCGCGAAACCATAACCAGCTTTACTGGCTAATGTAGCAGCATAACCAAGTGAGTCGACTGAGTGTGGCAACAAGACTACGCTAGGCTGTTTAGCCTCAATCAGCGCTGACACGGCAGCTTCATAAACATCAGGATCGAATTCTGAAACTGGGGCTGGAATAGTCAATATCTCATCTACACCACTTACAGATAACGCTGCTGTGAATGTCTCAGCCTGACTACCGACAACCGCAACCAAAACTTTGTCATCTGCTGATTTTTTCAAACCTTGTGCCGCAGAGATGAGCTCAAAGGTGACAGGGCGCAACTCATTACGACGGTGCTCTGCAATTACCAAAATTGTACTCATGCTTAAACTCCTTTAAATTCGTTCATAATTTGAATCAGCTTAGCCGCTTGCTCAGCTATCGTGCCTTCAATCATTTCTGCACGGCCTTTCGCTGGAATATACATGCGACGAACGTGCGACATTGAGTTACCTGCCCCGACATCTGAACCTGATAAGCCTATATCAGCCAAAGTAACCTCCTCGATAGGTTTAGCAGCCGCCTGTTTGATACCGCGCAATGAGGCATATCTAGGCTTGTTAATACCTAGCTGTATGGTTAATACTGCTGGGCAATTAAT
>JANLZY010000280.1:0-1782 GCA_031359365.1 Methylotenera sp.
CGACAGTACTTCCCGCACATCAAGCGCTTGAATTGGCAACTATAAATGCAGCTAAGGCGATGGGGTTAGAGCAGAAAATAGGCTCAATTGAAGTGGGAAAATTAGCTGATTTAGCAGCTGTGAAATTAAATGATTTAGCGACAGCACCTTACTACGATGTAATCTCACATCTGGTATACAGCTGCGGACGTGAACATGTGAGTCATACTTGGGTGGCAGGTGAATTACGTTATAGTAATGGTGTCTATGCCAATATAGAACCGATGGAATTAAAGGAAATTATTAAAACATGGCAACCAAAACTCATGCAACACAAACTGAAGCAGCACAAACTATGAGCGCAGATTTTATGAACGCAGACGAATTAGAGTTGCAAAAGTTTGGCGACCTCGCACATAAGTGGTGGGATAAGAATAGCGAATTCAAGCCATTGCACGAGCTGAATCCATTACGATTAGGTTATATAGATGGTCTTGTGAGCTTGAAAGGCAAGCGTGTGCTTGATGTAGGCTGTGGCGGCGGTATTCTATCAGAATCTATGTACTTTAAAGGTGCAGATGTAACTGGCATTGATTTGGGCGAAAAGGCGCTCAATGTAGCTAAGTTGCATCAGTTGGAAAGTAATGCAAAAGTCACTTATCAATATATTTCTGTAGAGCAATTAGCTGCAGAACAGCCTGCTAGTTTTGACGTGGTCACGTGTATGGAAATGCTAGAACATGTGCCAGATCCTGCTGCTATTGTTGCCGCGTGTGCACAGCTGGTTAAGCCAGGTGGCTCGGTATTTTTTTCTACGATTAACCGTAACCCTAAATCTTATTTGTTTGCTGTCATTGGCGCGGAATACCTATTGAATTTATTACCAAAAGGTACGCATGATTACGCGAAATTCATTAAGCCTTCTGAGCTATCAAGCTGGGTTAGGCGAACTGACTTGAACGTGACTAACATGCGTGGCATGGGCTATAACCCAATCACCCAACACTACAGTTTGGGTGATGACGTATCTGTAAATTACATGATGCACACTGTTAAATCAGTGGTTTGAGTATGGTGTTATTTGATTTAGACGGCACGTTAGTCGATACCGCTCATGATTTAGGCTTAGCGCTAAACTTGCAATTAGCACGTTATGGTAAGCCCGCGCTTATACATAATGAAATTTGGCCAGTCGCTTCACATGGCTCACGAGGCTTATTAGCATTAGGTTTTGGTATTACGCCTGCTGATAAAAACTTTGAAGCGATGAAGACTGAATATTTGGATTTATACGAAAGTGTATTTACTAATAATCCTAGTTTTTTACCAGGTATTGCCGAGCTTCTTAAACAGTTTGAGCTGGAAGGTATTAAATGGGGAATCGTCACTAATAAGCCGCGTAGATTTTCAGTTGATCTAACCAAAGCAGTTACGATGGGAGCAAGCAATTTATATGAACAAGCCGCTTGTTTGGTATGCGGCGACGATGCACCACAACCAAAACCAGCCCCTGATACGCTATTAATGGCGTGTAAAGAGACAAGTACTACTCCTAGCAATTGTGTCTACGTTGGCGATGCTGAACGCGATGTGCAAGCGGGTAGAGCAGCTGGAATGAAAACGATAGTCGCTTTATTTGGCTATATTGCAGAATCGGATAAGCCAGCAGAGTGGTGTGCGGATGCTATGATTAGCAAGCCTAGTGAATTACTGAGCTTGCTTTAAAAACTCACAAAACGCTTCAACTAAGTGATGCTACGCCGCTCCATCATCGCCTGTGCCAATGTACCGCTGTCTACGTAT
>JANLZY010000311.1:0-2970 GCA_031359365.1 Methylotenera sp.
ATGAGCAAAAAAGAAATTCAGGATTCCTTTGATAAACGAGCTAATACCGCATATGTCACAGTTATTCACGGCACAGATCTAATCATGGGTAAGAGTGGCTCCGGTGAAACAACGGTTGCTGCGCAGTACCAAGTCATCACCCCGCTTTTTGGTAATATTAGTGTCATGATGGATTTTAATGCTTCGGCAGACGGTAAGTAAGTTAGAAACACAGGTAATCAAGCATATTCAATGACTCAGCAGGATTTATCAAAACGCCTTAGTTACAAGTTTGTAGATAAAAATCTGCTGACTCAAGCACTCACACATCGTAGTTACGCCTCTCTTAATAATGAGAGGCTTGAATATCTGGGAGATGGCGCGCTTAATTTCATTATCGCGAATCAGCTTTATCGACGTTTTCCAAGTCTAGCTGAAGGTGATTTAAGTCGCTTGCGAGCGCAGCTGGTAAAAGAAGCCACCATTAGCGAAATTGCATTTTCATTGGATATTGGTGACGCGCTGAAGCTAGGCGAAGGCGAATTGAAAAGCGCAGGCTGGCGCAGGCCGTCTATACTGGCGGACGCCTTGGAAGCCATTATTGGCGCGGTGTATCTTGATGGTGGATTTTTTGCGGCAGAGGCTTTGGTTTTGGAGCTTTATACTGAAAAACTTAGCACGATAGATCCTAAAATTATTGATAAAGATCCTAAGTCTTTATTACAAGAAATGCTGCAAGGCAAAAAGATTGCGGTGCCAGAATATGCGGTGGTTCACACTAGCGGTGAAGCGCACGCACAGGTATTTATTGTAGAATGTTTCATACAGAAACTAGATATTCGTACAGTAGGCGAAGGTACGAGCCGCCGCATCGCTGAGCAACAAGCCGCTCAACTTGCATTACTCGCATTAGAAAAAATTCGCTTTGGTAAAAGCCAAATTGCATAAACTTACTCATAAATTGACAATCGGATAACCCAAATGACAGACTCAGACTTGGATTCAGATTTGGATGTAGACACATTGTCTGCATTCAAATGCGGCACCATAGCGATTGTAGGCCGCCCTAACGTAGGTAAATCTACCTTGTTAAATCATATTTTAGGCATGAAGTTAGCCATTACTTCGCGTAAGGCGCAAACCACGCGCCATCGCTTACTGGGTATTCATACTACAGAAGATACACAATTCTTATTTGTAGATACGCCAGGTTTTCAACAAAAGCACCTCAATACGCTTAATAAAGGTTTGAATAAAACCGTCACGCAAGTACTCACAGAGGTTGATGTAGTGCTGTTTGTGATTGAGCCTATGAAGTTGGGTGAGGCTGACCGTAAAGTGTTAGCTTTATTGTCAGATAAAACACCGACAATTCTAGTAGTGAATAAATCAGATTTAATGGGTGATAAAGGGAACTTATTGCCATTGATTCAAGACTTTGATTTAGAATTTCCATTTACAGACATCGTACCTGTAAGTGCAAAAAAGAGTCTCAATTTAGATGAGTTGTTACATACGATTCGCAAGTATTTACCTGAGCAAGCAGCGATTTATGCTGAAGATGAACTGACCGATAAAAACGAACGCTTTCTAGCTGCTGAGCTGGTTCGCGAGAAGATTTTCAGATTGGTTGGTGATGAACTTCCTTATGCCGTCGCGGTGGAAATTGAAAAATTTGAAGTGGTTGGTAACTTACGTCGTATTTTTGTCGCCATTATTGTTGATAAAGATAGCCAAAAACCAATGCTCATTGGTAAAAGTGGCGAAAAAATGAAGCAGATTTCTACTGAAGCTCGTCAAGATATGGAAAAGCTTTTTGGTGGGAAAGTTTACTTAGAAACTTGGGTAAAGGTCAAAGGTGGCTGGGCTGATGACGAAAGAGCACTAAAAAGTCTGGGTTACTAGCAGGACAATAATTTTAGCTGACTAGTTTAGAGTATTCAATATGCCGAGTAATGTCTATAACATTCCTGTTTATGGCAAGCCAATCGAGCTAGATGAACAAGGTATTTATTACGCTATCAATCGCAAAACCGGCGATATCAATAACGTTTTTCAACTGGCTTATGAAGGCGATACTAAAGAAAGCCAGGATTGGTATCTATATCAGTTAAAAAATACTGGTAAAAATGGCGAAATGGGCTGGGTAATACTGGCAGACAACGGTGATTACCCTTTAAAAAGTGTGCCTACTGAAGAGGTTAGACATCATTTTGACAAACCGGAATATGCTGAACCTAAAGGCGCTTGGCAACTCATGCGAAATTCAAGGTATGGATTTGGCAAATTTACTCCCGTTCATGCAGAAGATAACGTGCGGTTTGCCTTGATTCTTTTTTCAGGTGCAGAAATGTTGGTGCCATTATTGATTTTAAAAGCGGATTATCAGAGCTTGCAAAGTTTAGTTGAGTCTGAACAATAATGGCGGTTAGCTCCAATTCACACCGCCAAGATAACCAACCCGTCTATGTGCTTCACACCTATCCGTTTAAAGAAACCAGCTTAGTTGTAGAGTTATTTGCACATGGCTTCGGTCGTGTGGCAACTACGGCAAAAGGTGCAAGGCGACCACGTTCTGCCATGCGTGGCATGTTGCAGTCCTTTCAGCCTTTAATCGCTACTTGGTCAGGCAAGTTAGAGCTTAAAACATTGCATAGCCTAGAGTGGGGCGGCGGCTTGCTGCTGCTTAAAGGTGAGGCGTTGATGTGCGGCTTTTACCTGAATGAACTTTTGCTGCGATTGCTTCCACGTGAAGACCCGCATGAAGGCTTATTTGAATATTACAGCGCTACATTAAAGATATTGGCGAACGGTGAGGATTTAGCCACTACGCTTAGGCGTTTTGAACTGAAGTTGTTGCAAGAGCTAGGCTATGCAATTCCGCTACAGCATGATGTGAGTAATGCACAGATTCT
Source organism: Methylotenera sp. (assembly GCA_031359365.1). GTDB lineage: Bacteria > Pseudomonadota > Gammaproteobacteria > Burkholderiales > Methylophilaceae > Methylotenera. Next base: position 2,895 of record JANLZY010000311.1, read on the forward strand.
AGAGGATGCCAATTATCGTTATATTGCCGAGCATGGAGCAGCGCGATTAAATAACACGTCGACGGGTGTAAATAAT
>JANLZY010000301.1:0-6163 GCA_031359365.1 Methylotenera sp.
GGCCAGCATGGCACTATTCATGCCATCCACGCAGAACATGCTCTGCATCAGCGATTGAACGCCATGGGGTTTAGAATTGGCAAAAAAATTCAGCTAATTCGTCGGGCTAATTTTAATGGTCCTTTACATGTGCGTATTGGTGCCACCGATATTATTTTGCGCGATATTGAAGCACAACGCATTCAGCTTGCGGCTTAAGCCAACAGTTCTCACATGAAACGTATTGCACTACTTGGCATGCCCAACACGGGCAAATCGACCTTGTTTAATCGCCTTAGTGGCGCATCAGCTCGCGTTGGCAATTGGCCTGGCATCACTGTTGATTTAATGAGTGCAAAGATATTGATCGGTGGACATATTGCCGAATTAATTGACTTACCTGGCATTTATGATTTGCATGGCTTTTCAGAAGATGAGCAGGTTGTCAGACGCTTTCTTTCAAACAATCCAGTGGACCTAGTCATTGTGTTATTGAATAGCTCACAGATAGATCGTCAGCTTTCATTAGTGCTGCAGATTAAAAAGCTCAATATTCCATCTGTGCTTGCTTTGAACATGGCGGATGAAGCCAAGCAATCTGGCATTACTATTGATACTGAAAGCTTGGCTAATGCTTTGCACATACCAGCGTTATCCATTAGCGCAAAATATGGCGATGGCTTGCCAAAAGCTTTGCAAGCGGCCACACAGATTATCAATCAGAATCAAACAGCGACTGACCCAAAAGTCATAAGCCAACTGCTACAAGAAGACCATCAAATCGAACATGAGATGGAAAGTTTAATTCAACATCACGTGCAAATTCCAACGACATTTACGGATAATACTACCGACAAGATCGATAAGATTTTGCTGCATAAATGGTTTGGTCTGCCTATATTTTTTGTTGCGATGTTTATATTGTTTCAGTTTATTTTCACCGTTGGTAAGCCGCTACAAGATGGGCTAGCATGGGCTTTAAGCTTATTTAGATCCGGCTTATTAGAACCAATATTCGCCTCAAGCCCTGCGTGGTTCAGCGGTTTGATGTTAGATGGTGTTTATAACGGCGTAGCGACTGTGGCTGCATTTGTACCCATCATTGTTTTATTCTTTTTAGTCATGTCCATGGTCGAAGATAGCGGCTATCTATCGCGTGCGGCTTTTCTTATGGACTCACTCATGGCAAAAATGGGCTTAGATGGCCGTGGCTTTGTGATGATGCTGATGGGCTTTGGTTGCAACGTACCGGCACTGATGGGTACACGCATTATGCGCTCTCGCCCAATGCGCTTGCTAACGATGCTGGTGATTCCATTATCATTATGTTCAGCACGGCTACAAGTGTTTATTTTCATTATCACGGCGCTATTTACCGCAAAACATGCACCGCTGGTTTTATTCACACTTTACGTGATGAGCTTTTTAACGATGTTTTTAACTGCCATTCTTTTTCAAGGACAGTATAAAAACACCGAACCATTTATTCTCGAATTACCGCCCTACCGCTTTCCGACATTACGTCAAATCATATTAAGAGGTTGGCATGAGGTAAAACACTTCTTAGTACGTGCTAGCAAATTTATTGTGATTGGTGTTGTGCTGGTTTGGGCGCTGACTAACTTCCCAAGTAACGTTCCACCAGCCAGCGCAGGTACTTATGCAGGCCAAATTGGCGCGTTGTTTGCACCTATACTAGATCCACTCGGTGTTAACAATCAGCTAGCCATTGCTTTAATATTTGGCTTTGTCGCTAAAGAGATCGTTGTTGGCGCGCTTGCTGTGATTTACGGTATGCAAGGCGATGCCCTCATGGTGCATATGGCAACGCAAATTGATTGGGTGCAAGCCATGAGCTTTATGTTGTTCACGCTGATATATACGCCCTGCTTATCGACCATTGCCACGCTTAGAAGTGAGGCTAAAAGTAGCGCTTTCATGTGGCTATCAATTGCTTGGTCGCTAGGACTGGCTTGGGTGGTGAGCTTTGTGTTTTATCAGGGAGCGCGCTGGCTAGGCTATTGATTACTCGCGCGGCTTAAACTTCAGAGTTTATGATGACCTAATATGATATTTGCCCAGATAAATACCATGCCCTCTGATTGTCTTTATCTGCAATGTTACCTAGATCTACATAAGCAGCTGTGACCGATAGGTTTCTCATAGGAAACCAAGTTACAAATAAATCCTTAGCATCGTCTTCTTTAAAACTACTTAAATTGTCTGGCTTAGCTCTATACTCGGTACCAAGCAAAAAATTATCAGTCAGCATTAGCGCTAAAGAAACGGCTGGCTCCAAACGGTAGCCATCATGCTTATCTCCACCAAAGCCCAATATGCCAAACTGATTCGCCTCTGTTGCCAGCAAGGTAGCATTCAGTAGAACATTTCGGCCGTTAATCGCAGCGAAATAAAGCTTGGTTGCGGATACGTACATATCAACACTTGATGATTTTTTAGCACCAAGTGACTTAGGCACAAAAGAAAAATCTTCATTATGCTTAATTTGTATGCCTGCAGCGATTTGTGGAACCCAGTTATCCTGATCATAAATCGCATCACCCAAAACTCTTACTTTTACACCGAGTGTATCTAGCCTAATAGATTCACCAGGTACGGTATTGCTTAAACCAAACTTTTGCTGGCTTAGTGACACTTCAACTCGGTTATATAAACCAACACTCACGCCGCCACTACTCAGTTCAAAACCACCATTAGTTCTTAGTTCGGTATAGTAAGCCGATGCACCGATTTGTGTATCTGTGCCATATCCGCTAATGAGCGCCCAAGGATTGAGTCCGCCGCCTGCAGAGCCTTCAATTTGAGTAACACCGCCTGTTGCTAGCAAACGATCTCCGGCACAGCTTGGTGCTACATAGAATAGTAAATTTAAAATACATAAAGTAATGATATTTTTCATGTGCAGAAGTACTTCTTAAATAAGTTGAATTTGTAGCCTAAAAATAGTTTATTGTTAGACCACTTCATTAGTTAAAATTTTACAAGTTGTAATGCCAGGTTGAATAACAGATTAGCTAGTAATTCTTAGCCTTATTCGCCATTTCAACTTCACCAATAATCAATATAATGAGAGTTGTTTATTTTTTTGTAACTGATGATGAAGCTGATAACACTTAAATTTTTTACGATCGCTTTTTGCGCACTCATTAGTTTATTGGGATGTTCTCAATTAGCGACAAAATCTAATAGCTCAGAGCCGCCAAAGACCAATTCGCAGGACAGTCTATTTAATAGAATGGGCGGATTACCAGTTATTAAGATAATTGTATCTGAAACTATCGACGAAGTTTCAAGCAACCCAAAAACATCACGATCATTTAAAGACATAAAACTGCCGAAACTTAAAGAGAGCGTTGTCAGTCAAATTTGCAAATTGACTGGTGGTGGTTGTGAATACGATGGCGAAACAATGCTAAATTCGCATAAAGACGCAAAAATATCAACCGCAGAATTTGAGTTGTTTGTTTCAGTATTCCGAGAATCTCTCAGTAGGCACACCAATACCCGCGAGAAAAATGAGCTTCTGAAAATTCTGGCACCAATGAAGCGCGATATTGTCACTATTCAATAAACATAATTTTAGGATAACTCTTTATGACGTCTCTCAAACATGCGGTGCATCAGTATTTTTTTAGTTTTTTCATACTGACATGTGCGTTAAATTCATACGCAAAAGCTGCAGAAATTGAGGTTCAAGTGAACGATATTGCAGGTGCCAGTGTTGAAAATGCAGTGGTGTATTTAGAACCGAAAGATAAAACCGCGCCAATCATAAAAAGCCAAGCAGCTATTGCGCAAAAAAATAAAACATTTGTTCCGCTAGTGACAGCCATACAAGCTGGTAGCAGCATCATTTTCCCAAACCAAGACTCCGTAAGACATCACGTTTACTCGTTCTCACCCGCCAAAACTTTTGAGTTAAAACTATATTCTGGCGTACCAACTACACCAGTAGTGTTTGATAAAGCTGGAACAGTAGTGCTAGGTTGCAATATACACGATCAAATGCTTGCATTTGTTTACGTTGTAGATACGCCTTATTTTGCTAAGACTGATGCTAGCGGCAAGGTCAAAATGAGTGACATACCTAATGGAGATTACCTATTGAAAGTATGGCATTACGCGTTAAGAAAAGAGAACGTGACTGTTGATAAGTCACTATCTACCAAAGAGTCTGGCACAATCAAAATGGTGATTGATATTAAAGCTTCCATTTAATTTAGTTAGCCATTGATTTAAACCTAACACTTAATGAAATTTAAAAGTCTAAATACAAGAATAACTTTCATATTTCTAGTGCTCATTCTTAGCATTCAGATTTTAGGATCTATTGCCATTAGATTGAGTATTGAGAAAAATGCTCGTGCGTCGGTGAACGAACAGTTGGTGCTGGGCGAAAAAATATTTTTGAGCCTACTAGATCAAAACTCTGAGAGCTTAAGTCAAGGTGCACGAATTCTTGCTATTGATTATGGATTTAGGCAGGCTATTGCATCCAATGACGATGAAACAATGCTATCTGCGCTTAATAATCAACAAAAACGCCTTGGCGCTAACATCTCAGTCTTTTATACCTCAACCAAATTTTACACAACAGCGGATGATCATCAATTAATTTCAGGTGAGAAAATTTATGGTGATGTTAAATCTGCAGTTAAAACACTTGTAGACAATGCTCAGGAATCAGGTAACTTTAAAAGTGTTGCCATTTTTAATAACGAACCATACCAACTTGTTGCCGTGCCAGTTAAAGCGCCATTAACCATAGGCTGGGTAATCATGGGCTTCAAAGTAGATAACATATTAGCTAAAAAATTACATAAATTAAGTAATCTTGAAGTCACATTCGTGAGCAAGGCAAATGATGCTAATTGGTCGTTAACCGCATCGACGTTAACTGGCTCTTCAACTAACAAAATTATGACGCAGCCCTCTAACCTGATTAATACGAAAACAATGAATCGAGAAATCGATATTGATGGCATTTCATTTGGCTCTCGTTATGTCTCTATTTTAAACAGCCCAAATCAGGTGCTATACGCCGTATTACAACGCTCTATCGACGAAGCAACTGCGCCCTACAAAAACCTACAGCTTACCTTGTTAATTTTGACAATTTTTGGCTCATTCATATTTGCAATCAGCATTCATTACGTTTCAAAATTCATTACCAAACCAATTACAGACCTAGTGCAAGTAGCCAAAAGTCTTGAAAAAGGTAACTACGAAGTTTCCATTTCAACAGATAGAAAAGATGAGCTTGGTGAGCTTAGTCGCAGCTTTAGTAGCATGAGCGAAGCAATTTCAACGAGAGAGAAAAGTATTTCAAGGCTAGCTTACTTCGATGAACTGACACACTTACCGAATAGAACATCGTTCATGCTGAGATTGAATAAAGCATTAGAAGAGGCTGAAGTCACTAAGCAGCAATTGACTATATTTATTCTAAACTTAAACCGCTTCAAGCAAATCAACAATATTCTAGGTCATGACGCGGGCGATGAGATTTTGCGTGTAGTCGCACAAAAGATTAAAGCGACGGCTAGAGAACAAGATTTTGTAGCACGTATTGCTGGCGTTCAATTCGCGATGATACTGTCTGATACCACTTCTGAATTTGGCTTGAGCTTAGCTGAAGACTTATCTAAAAGTTTTGAGAGCTCAATCTTAATCAGTATGCAGTCTGTTGATGTCAGTGCGAGTATCGGCATCGCTACATTCCCTAAGCATGCTAAAAATGAAGCTCAGCTTCTTACAAGAGCAGAAATGGCCATGTATGCAGCTAAAGCAAGCCGAGTTGGAACTACTGTTTTTGATAAAAGCTATGATTTGAACAGCTCAACAAACTTATCAATGGCATCTGAACTGAAAAATGCGATTGCTGGCAATCAACTCATCATGTATGTTCAACCTAAGATTGATATTGCCTCTAGCAAACTCACTTCATTAGAGGCATTAGTCAGATGGAAACATCCTGAAAAAGGGTTTATTTTTCCAGATCAGTTCATACCTTTTGCGGAGCAAACTGGTTACATACAGCTTATTAGTCAGTGGATGCTTAACGAAGCGGCAAGATATAGTCAAATCTGGAATACCATGAATTTACATTATCCGATTGCAGTGAATATCTCTACTAGAGATTTAATTGATCAAGAGTTACCGG
>JANLZY010000309.1:0-3443 GCA_031359365.1 Methylotenera sp.
GGTGCATTCGTCATCAAGCACTGTGCACGTTGAGTTTTTGGGAAGGCAATCACGTCACGGATAGATTCCGCGCCTGTCATTAAGGTTACCAAGCGATCTAAACCGAATGCTAGACCGCCGTGTGGAGGGGCGCCGTATTGCAAGGCGTCTAGCAAGAAGCCAAATTTTTCTTGGGCTTCTTCTTTGCTGATTTTTAGCGCATCGAATACTTTTGATTGCACATCTTGTTTATGGATACGCACTGAACCGCCACCAACTTCCCAGCCGTTTAGTACCATGTCGTAAGCTTTTGAAAGCGCAGCACCTGGATTAGATACTAGCAAGTCTTCGTGACCATCTTTTGGTGCAGTGAACGGATGGTGCAAAGCTGCCCAACGGTCATTTTCTTCGTCATGTTCAAACATTGGGAAATCCACCACCCACAATGGCGCCCATGCGCGACCATCGACATGGCCTTTATCGTGACCGACTTTAAGGCGTAACGCGCCTAGTGCTTCGTTGACCACTTTAGATTTATCTGCACCAAAGAATACGATGTCGCCATTTTGCGCGCCTGTGCGGTCAATAATCGCTTGTAATGCTGTCACGTGAATGTTTTTAACGATTGGGCTTTGTAGGCCTTCTTCGTTGAGTTTAGTCACGTCGTTAATCTTGATATACGCTAAACCTTTAGCGCCGTAGATTTTAACGAACTCTGTGTAAGCATCAATTTCGCTACGGGCAATTGCCGCACCGCCTGGCACACGCAATGCAGCCACGCGGCCACCTGCCATATTGGCTGCGCCTGCAAACACTTTAAAATCTACATCTTTCATCACGTCTGAAAGCTCAGTGATTTCTAGTGTTACGCGCATATCTGGCTTATCTGAACCGTAACGGGTCATTGCCTCGTGGAATGACATGCGTGGGAATGCTACCGGCAACTCAACGTTTTGCACTTTTTTCAGCATTTGACGAATCATCTCTTCAACGATGTCCATGATTTGATTTTCAGTCATGAACGATGTTTCGATATCGACTTGCGTGAATTCTGGCTGACGATCTGCACGTAAATCTTCATCACGGAAGCATTTAGTGATTTGGAAGTAACGGTCGAAGCCTGACACCATCAACAATTGTTTAAATAGTTGCGGTGATTGCGGCAACGCAAAGAACTGACCAGCATGAACACGGCTAGGCACTAGGTAATCACGCGCGCCCTCTGGGGTTGAACGTGTCAACATTGGTGTTTCAATTTCAATGAAGCCGTTAGTATCTAAATAATCACGCAAGGTTTTAGAAACGCGATAGCGCAGCATCATGTTTTTTTGCATTGCTGGGCGACGTAAGTCAATGTAGCGGTGCTCTAAACGCACAGTTTCAGTTAAGTTTTCATCATCTAACTGGAATGGAGGGGTGAGTGAAGCATTGAGAATTTCAATCTCAGTGGCAATCATCTCAACTTCACCAGTGGCTAAGTTAGCATTGGTTGCGCCTTCTGGGCGCGCATTAACCACACACGTCACTTTAAGCACATATTCACTACGCACAGATTCAGCGATGGCAAATGCTGCTTTTGTATCAGGATTAATCACGATTTGCGCTAAACCTTCACGGTCGCGCAAGTCAATAAAAATCACGCCTCCGTGGTCACGGCGACGGTGTGCCCAACCACATAAAGTAACTGTTTGGCCAATGTGTTCGCGGTTTAGATGTCCGCAGTAATGTGTACGCATAATGTTAAGTTCTTGTTAAATAGTCGGTTAATTAAATGGTTTTTATTGCTTTAAAAATTCTGTTAAGTTTTCTTGGGTTTTAAATTTTATTAGTTTTTAAATTTACTTGGTTTTATGTTTTTTAGGCGGGGCAACTACGCCCATACTAATAATGTATTTCAGCGCCTCATCCACGCTCATATCAAGCTCAACGACGTCAGCACGCGGCATCATTAAGAAATATCCACCAGTTGGGTTGGGCGTTGTTGGTACATAAACACTGACAAAGTCACCTTGCAAGTGATTCACAATATCACCGCCAGGTTGACCTGTGATAAACGCAATCGTCCAAGAGCCTTCACGCGGGAACTGCACTAGCACAGCATGACGAAAGGCGTTACCAGTATCTGAAAACAGCGTATCAGACACTTGCTTTACACTGGCATAGATTGATTTTACAAAGGGCACGCGCGAGAGCATCGCCTCCCACAGATTAATCAATTGCTTACCAAAGAAGTTGGTGGCTACTACGCCAGTAAAAAGAATAATCACTACGGTAAGCACCGCGCCAATACCCACTATCTCATGGCCTAGCAAAGCCTTTGGTCGCCAGCTCACTGGCAACAAAAACAAGCTTTGATCCATAATGCCGATAACGCTAGACAGCACCCACACGGTGATAAACAGCGGCACTAACACTAGCAAACCAGTAATAAAATATTTTTTCATGTGCCTAGTGAATCAATTGGTCAATATCAAGTAGTTAATCTAGGTTTAGTGGCAAGCACAGCCTGTAGCACAAGCTGCTGCTGGTGCAGCAGCTACTTCAGACTTTTTTTCTGTTGAAGCCTCGCTTTTAGCTGCGGGTGCAGATTTACCGCCATTTTTAAAGTCAGTCGCATACCAACCGCTACCGCTTAATTGAAAGCTAGGCGCAGATAATTGCTTGCTAAAAGCTTCAGCGCCGCATGATGGACAGGCCTCCGTGCTCGCCGCGCTGATTTTGCGCATCACCTCATCTTTATGGCCGCAACTCGTACATTGGTAATCGTAAATAGGCATAAATACCTCATTAAACAGTTAGATAACCGCGAATTATACCTTATTTGATCACTTAATTTTACGACTTAGCTAATCGTATTTACCAAAAACCAAAGGCTATTAACGGCACTTTGGCTAATCAAGGTTTGGTTAATGCTTTTTCAGCCGGGCTAATGTTTCATTGCAAATAGCATCTTGATGTGTGTCGGCGACTTTACCAGGATCAAGGAAAGGGATGATGGCTGCAAGCGGATTGATTAAACTTAATAAAATCCCCCCTACTACCCGTGCACCTATAGGTGCGACTTCTGGGGAGACTTTTGGTTTAAGGAAAGTACCGGTTATATCAATAGGAGAGCGCACGGTTAATGGTGAAAAGTTTTTAGGCTCAGCTGTCATACGCAGATCAAGCTTTTCCTCACCCATATTGACATTGCCATTGAGTAGAATGGTGGTCACTGGGGTATCAATTAAGGCGACATTGGATTTCATAATTCCATCATTTGCTTTGAAATTCATGACTGCACATTGCATTTTTAGATTTTGATCGCCTTTTATCAACAGACCAACAGCTTGCGCAATATCTAAGCCAGCTGCTTCAACTATCAAGTGTGATATTTCTCCATTACGGATATAAAGTGAGAGGTCGCCATTGAGTGAGCGCAGTAATTGCGCGGTAGAGTTGCCTTTACCTTTGAGTTTAGCTTC
>JANLZY010000446.1:0-3056 GCA_031359365.1 Methylotenera sp.
CGATAGCTTTGTGGCACGCGCAGATGTCGTATATATAAAATAATCTATTAGAGTCAACATGCCAGAAGTTATGGGAAATTGAAATGACCAACAGTGAAATAATTGTAGAAGTCGCTTATGCGCTGCCTAAAGAGCAAGTAATAGTCCCAATTAAGGTAAATGAGGGCATTACTGCCGAACAAGCCATTAAATCATCTGGAATTATGGCTAAGTATCCAGAAATTGATTTAGCCGTGAACAAAGTCGGTATTTTTGGCAAGCTAACAAAATTAGATGCGCCATTACGCCATCTAGACCGCGTAGAGATATACCGCGCGTTGATTTCCGACCCAAAAGAAGTGCGTAAACAACGCGTTGCTGATGGAAAAGCGATGAAAAAAGGCGGTGGAGATGCACCGCCTGAAGCTTAAAAACTACTTCATGTTACTAATATAAAACTTTTAAATTGGGCAATTGAAACTAAAAAAATAAGCCTCAAGGTTTAATCGCAATACTTTTCTACATCTTTTTGTGCATCCGCTTTGCCTTGACCAATATCAGCATCACTTAAATATTGTTTTTTACCATTTTCATCGGTTTTTGCAATTCGACCACCATTAGTAAATGTCGCTAAGTTTTGTTTTGCAGCGGTACAGTTTGCTTGTTTCGTGTCTAATTCCGCTTTCTTTTGCGCGTCAGCCTGCTTTTGTTTTTCAGCATCTTGAGCACGTTTCTGTGCGGCTTCTTCTTTGCTTAGTGGCATTTTTTCGTCTTTAGCTTTAGCGTCAACTACTTTTCCATCAACTTTAGTCTTATCTTTGGCTAGAGTAGACGCTTTATCACGATTAAGTGCTGTAGTTACATCGCCCTCAACAGGTGACAATGGCGCTAAACCAGTAGGTTTTATAATTTTTTTACCATACAAAGACTCTTGCTTTACGTTAGAAGGTGGAGGTACGTCACTATAACGAATTGTGCCATTGCTATCTTTCCATTTATAGATTTCGGCCGAAGCTAAAGTCGGCAATAAAACAACACATAACAATAAAATACGTAATCTCATAACCTATCCTTCTGGGTAACTTCATAGCAATTTAGCTCAACATAATACTCGTTTGAAATAATAGTATTGCCAGTTATTAGTTCAAGCAAGCTTTAATTATAGTTAAATTAATATAAGTGAGTGATGCGATAGTTTTTGAGGATTTGTTGAGCGCTTTTATAAAAACAATATTTCAGAGCTCAAAGTTCGCAACATCTTAATTAAATTCAATTAGATGTCATAAGATATTTTAATCGTACTTAACATCAAGCTTCATATGGTGAACGTAAGCATCCCCCCTAAACGATCCCTCAACGTATTCAATAAGTTTGTTTTCACCTGAATATAGTCGTCGCTTTTGAAGTAAGCATGGTGCACTTCCTTCGAAGCCAAACGTTTTAGTCTCAACTTCTGAGCTTAACATCGCTTCCATCGACTGCTCTGCCCAGCTTAGCTTGATTTTACAAACATCTTGTAGAAAAGCATAAATAGAGCCTTTAGCATCCCAATCCGTTAATTTTGGTGCTACGTCTAAATCATACCAAGCCACTTCTCGTGTCATAGGCACCTCATCGGCTAACCTCACGCGCACTAAGCGTAAGAATGATGCGTTAGAAGGTCGCTGAAAAATTGAGGCGATTGTTCTGTCCGAGATAATCTCCTGGCTTTCAAGTCGACTTGAAGGCGTTTTTCCCATCTCCAGCATTTCTTCAGTGAAGCCCTTTAAACGCCCCAATGGTACTTTTACTACAGATGGCTTATTAACGGACGTTCCACCTCGACCATTGGCAGTTAAGAAGCCAGCCTGCCTAAGCTCGTCGTAGCAGCGTTTAATCGTGGTGCGACTCAAGTTAAGCGCATCAGCCAAATCTCTCTCGGATGGCAAGCCAAGTCCATGAGCGACTTCTCCAGTGTCTATCAAGTGTACGATATGACGAATCAGCTGCTTGTAATAAGGTTCTGATGTTTTATCATCAACAGCTAACCTATCAATAATTTCTTGTGCAGTAAATTTTGGGCGCTTATCTTTCATAGCTATCATCAATTTTGTAAAATATTTTGAAATTGATGACACAAGCATTAACTGCTGATGAGTATGCCGCTAACAGTATTTAACAATTTAAGAATTTTTATAGCTAACACTCGCGCCTTTGACCTTAAATCTGTATAATTTCGTTTTGGGTACAAGGATTTTCGCATGCGTTTACTGCAACAAGCTCTTACGTTTGATGACGTTTTATTAGTGCCAGCTTACTCTAATGTGCTGCCACGCGAGGTTTCACTCGCCACTCAACTCACTCGTAACATTCAATTAAATATCCCCCTTCTATCAGCGGCCATGGACACTGTGACCGAAGCGCCACTGGCTATTGCATTAGCACAAGAAGGCGGATTAGGCTTTATTCATAAAAATATGACTGCAATGAAACAAGCCGCGCACGTTGCACGTGTTAAGCGTTTTGAATCAGGCGTAGTGAATGATCCAATTACCATTCAAAGCCACATGACAGTACGTGATGTGCTTGAATTAAATCACATGCATAAAATCTCGGGCATTCCAGTCGTGGATAACGGCAAAATCGTTGGCATAGTCACCAATCGCGATTTACGCTTTGAAACTAATCTGGATCAGCCGATTAAAAACATCATGACACCAAGAAGTAAATTGGTGACGGTGCGTGAAGGCGCGCCTAAAGATGAAGTAATCCGCCTATTACATCAACATCGTTTAGAGCGCGTATTGGTAATTGATGCTGAAGATACACTTAAAGGCCTGATTACTGTTAAAGATATACAAAAATCAACTGATCATCCGCTAGCATGTAAAGATGCTCAAGGTAGATTGCGTGTGGGTGCGGCTGTTGGTGTGGGTGAAGGTACTGAAGAACGTGTTGCAGCTTTATCTGAAGCTGGCGTTGATGTAATTGTAGTTGATACCGCTCACGGACACTCTCAAGGTGTGCTAGACCGTGTGACATGGGTTAAAAAACACTTCCCTCACATTGAAGTGATTGGTGGCAACATTGCTACAGCA
>JANLZY010000471.1:0-7945 GCA_031359365.1 Methylotenera sp.
GGCTGTAACTAAACCCAATAACACCAAAGGCAAGGCAATAACGTGAAAAGCAAAAAAGCGGTTTAAGGTAGCATCACCTACTAAGTAGTCACCGCGCAACCATTCCATCAAGTCTGGCCCAATAAGTGGGACGGTACCAAACAAACTAGTAATGACTTGCGCACCCCAGTAAGACATTTGACCCCAAGGTAATAGGTAGCCAAAAAATGCCTCGCCCATTAACGCCAAGAAAATACCCATACCGAACAGCCAAATAAGCTCACGCGGGTTACGATATGAACTGTAAATAATGCCGCGGAACATGTGTAAATAAATTACCACGAAGAACATTGAGGCGCCTGTAGAGTGCATATAGCGAATCACATAACCCCAAGGCACGTCGCGCATAATGTATTCTACTGACGCAAAAGCTACTGACGGATTACCTAAAATACCATCTAGTGGCGAAGCATCTGGCTTGTAGTGCATCGTTAGAAAGATGCCAGTGACAATTTGAATCACCAACACCAACATGGCTAACGAGCCGAAGAAATACCAAAAATTGAAGTTCTTTGGTGCGTAATACTCAGTTAAATGCGCTTTAACATTGCTAGTAAGCGGAAAACGTTCATCCACCCAATTAACAGTACCTTCCAAAACGCCAGCTAATACTGATTTTTTTTCTGCTGTAGATTTGTTAGCCATGATTTAAGCCTTCCCTTCAGGATCGACACCGATAAGCAATGTGGTTTCGGTTAAATAATGATATTTTGGCACTACCAAATTGGTTGGTGCAGGTGAACCTTGAAATACACGCCCAGCTAAGTCAAACTTAGAGCCATGACATGGACAAACGAAGCCGCCATCCCAATCAGGCGTCACGTCAAAACGTGAGTTTGGCGAACAACCCAAATGCGTACAAGTACCTAGCATTACCGCATACTCAGCCTTAATTGCGCGACCATTCTCTTTGCAATATTCCTGCTGCTGAGGCACTTCTGATTTAGGATCTTTTAACTGTGTATCGTGGTGATTAAGCTTATCAAGCATTTCTTTAGTACGATGGATAATCCATACTGGCTGACCGCGATATTCTGCAACCATCATTTCACCTGGAGCAACCTTAGAAATATCCACCTCAACTGGCGCACCAGCAGCTTTAGCGCGCTCGCTTGGCGTCATGCTCTTAACAAATGGCACAGCAGCAGCAGCGCAACCCAGCGCGCCAACAGCAGACGTGACAATTAAAAATTTACGTTTTTCTATATCTACTGAAGCGCTTGGTTCTGACTGCGAACTAGCTTGGTGCTTGTCACTGTGATTGTCTGACATGATTTCCTCGGCTACTGATTATGAATTCTTGCCTTTTTGGGGCCAACATCAATCTGCTTAACTATATTTTCTACATTTAAAAAATTAGAAGCTCAAAAATATGACGCAATTATAAAGGCTGCGATTATACAATTTTTTACAAGTTAATTAAAGCTTTATTTTATAAGTGCCTGAAATAAAACAACTAAACTGGATTTTTTATATCTAGAAACTCGTGTGTTAAATTAAATTTTTCAGCTAAATGCTGGCCCAATGCTTGTACACCATAACGTTCTGTTACATGATGCCCCGCTGAAATATATGACACACCAGATTCAACTGATTGATGTGTGGTTTGCTCAGAAATTTCACCGCTAATATAAACATCCACACCAAGCTCAATGGCGTCATCAATATAGCCCTGCGCGGCACCAGTACACCAAGCCACTTTTTGCACTATTTTGTGCGGGGCACCAATGACTAATGGTGCACGCTGCAAAGTAGATTCAATTTGTGCCGCAAATGCCCCTAGCGTGGTGGGGCTAGCTAACTTACCATACGCCATGAGTTTAGATTCACCTGCAAAACCACTAGGACTGATGCCCAACACTAGTCCGAGCTGCACATTGTTGCCAAACTCAGCATGTGCATCTAGTGGCAAATGATATGCCACTAAGTTCAAGTCATTTTTAAGCAAAAAAGCTAATCGATTGCGCTTAATACCGATCACTCTAGGATCTTCATTACGCCAAAAATAGCCATGATGCACTAAAATCAAATCGGCATTAGCTTGTTTAGCCACTTCCAATAGCGCCATGCTAGCCGTCACGCCTGTCACTATTTTTCTAATTTCTGCTCGCCCCTCTACCTGCAGGCCATTGGGACAGTAATCTTTGAAGCGTTCAACTTGCATAAGTTCTTGTGTATATTGAAGCAACTCATTCAGTTTTACCATTTTTTGACCTTTTTATCACATCACTCTTGAATATTCGCTAGAATAGCTTGATATAACATTGTGCACATGACATTACTCAAATAGACGCAACATTAACTTCAAATTTAGGCAATGATCACTTTAATAAACACGGCTTTTCCACCACTACTCTAACAATCACAACTACAATCAACAAAATGAACAATCAACTACATAAAAAATTATGGCTCATTTTTGCCCAGACAGTGACAGTGTGTTTAGCGCTAGTTTTTGTATTACGGCTTTTCTTTCCTAGCCTGTTGGAAAACATGCTGGCAAAACCTAATAATACCTTATTGGTAAAACAGGCTGAACCTAGAAATGATGGCAGTTTAGTTGGGTCTTATAGTGTAGCCGTCAAAAAAGCGATGCCATCTGTAGTGAATATTTTCACTACTAAAAAAGCGCCAGACAATCCACATCAAAAATATTTAGATGATCCAGCTTTCCGTCAGTTCTTTGGCGACCAACTGGATGACCCTGATGCGCAGACTCAACCTGAGAACAGCCTTGGATCTGGTGTTATCGTGAGTGAACAAGGTTTAATTTTAACGAATAATCATGTAGTAGCCTCAGCAGACGAAATCGAAATTGCACTTGCAGATGGCCGTAAAATGTCGGCAAAAGTCGTTGGCACAGATCCTGATACTGATTTAGCTTTAATTAAAATTGAAGCGAATAACTTACCTGCAATCACCTTTGCCAGCTCAGATAAACTCAATGTAGGTGATGTTGTTTTAGCCATTGGCAACCCATTTGGAGTTGGTCAAACGGTAACGCAAGGTATTATCAGTGCGCTTGGTCGCAACCATTTAGGCATTAATACTTTTGAAAATTTTATTCAAACAGATGCTTCAATCAACCCAGGCAACTCTGGCGGCGCCTTAATTGATACTGATGGCAGCCTAGTAGGCATTAACAGTGCCATTTACTCTCGCAGTGGCGGCTCTATGGGTATTGGCTTCGCTATTCCTGCTACCTTGGCACGCCAAGTCATGGATCAAATTGCCAGCCAAGGCAATGTGACTAGAGGCTGGATTGGCATTGAGGCGCAAGACATTACTCCTGAACTTGCCGAATCATTCAAACTAAAAGCTGTAGAAGGCGCATTAATTGCTGGCGTACTAAAAAATAGCCCTGCAGAAAAAGCTGGGCTACGTGCGGGTGATATTTTATTGACCATTGACAGTAAACCAATTGCTGACACAAGCAATATGCTGAATTTAATTGCCGCACTCACGCCAAACCAAAAAGCCACATTTAAAATCGCGAGGGCGGAACAACGGTTGAATATTGCGGTAATGATTGGCAAGCGCCCAAAACCTGCCGTAGAGAAAGATTAAACGATTACAGTCTTACGCTGTTGGTGGCAGTATGGTCTGCTTTGGTGTTTGCTTAGTGAATGACGCCACAATTAGGCCAAGTTCAAATAACATCCAGATAGGCATCGCTAACATAAACTGAGAAATAATATCTGGCGGAGTAAATATCGCCCCAACAATAAATGCCGCAACCACCACATAGCCGCGCGCTTCTTTAAGTTGAGCGACTGTTAACCAACCAAAGCGGACAGTCATGACCACGGCAATTGGCACTTGAAACGCCAAACCAAAAGCGAAAAATAGCGTTAAGACAAAATCCAAGTAATTACCTATGTCTGTCATTACTGCAACACCTTTTGGTGCTGAACCGACAATAAACCCAAACACTACGGGAAACACTGCAAAATAAGCGAACGCCATGCCCGCTAGAAACAGCAAGCTACTGGCAATAATCATCGGAATCATGAATTTCTTTTCATGAGAATACAACCCTGGCGCGACAAACCCCCAAACTTGATACATGGTATGCGGCAATGAAACAATAAACGCCGCCATCATGGCCACCTTCATCGGCACAAAGAATGGCGTAGTCACTGCCGTCGCAATCATATGTCCGCCCGCTGGCAGCTTACTCAGCAAAGGCGCTGCTAGTAATGCGTAAATCTTGTTAGCAAACGGGAAAAAGCCGATGAATACAACGATAAAGCCCAGCACGATGCGCAATAAGCGATCGCGCAATTCAATTAAGTGTGAAATAAAGTTATCTGTAGGGGTCACTAGCGTTTATTCTGTTGTTGGGACTTTTTTGGTGCGTGTTCTTTTGACTTTAGGTTTTGTTTCTGTAGATATTACATCAGCGGGACTAACATCTGTAGATTGCAGCTCTGTTACTCTAGAGTTAGTAGCTTCTAATTTAAACTCCGAAACATCCTTAGAAATCGCATCTATACTACTTTGCACGCTAGATTGAATACTCTCTTTAGTTTTAGTGACGGTATCTTGAATCTCTTGCTGCAGTTGTTGCAGTTCTTCAAAACGCACTTCACGATTCACTTCTTCTTTCACTTGCGCCACATATCGTTGCATGCGGCCAGCAAGCGCACCTAGCGTACGTGCCACTTTAGGCAGTTTTTCTGGGCCGATTACAATCAGAGCCACCACGGCAATAACGATTAGCTCTGAGAAAGAAACATCAAACATATCCGTTACTGCTTAGTTTTATTCGTCACTTCGCCTTCGATAGTATTACTAGTCGCTTTGTTATCCTCAAGCTTATCATCACGCATAGCTTTTTTGAACTCATTGACCGCACCACCTACATCGCCACCAATATTTTTAAGCTTTTTAGTTCCGAATACTAATACCACAATCAACAATACAATTAACCAATGCCAAATGCTAAATGAACCCATGATAATTCTCCATAAATTTAATTAAATCTTATGCGGCTTATCGCCGCCACCTAGCACATGCACATGAATATGAAACACTTCTTGACCGCCATCTTTACCTGTATTGATAAGCGTTTTGAAGCCTGTCAAACCTTGCTCTTTAGCAAGTTTCGGTGCTAGTAATAACATTTTTCCAAGCAAAGCTTGATGCTGTGCTTCACAACTAGCCAGACTTTCAATATGCAGTTTAGGCACAATCAAAAAATGCACTCTAGCTGATGCGTTAATGTCATTAAAGGCAATGACATCCTCATCTTCATAGATTTTCTTTGCTGGAATACTACTATTAACTATCTTACAAAAGATGCAATCGTCACTCATTATTTTGCGCCTTCTTCCGCTCTAGAAGCTTTTTCTTCCAAGCCTGAGAGCCCTTCACGCCTTGCCAGCTCATCCAATATGTCTTGTGGCTTTAAACCAGCCTGCGCCAACATCACCAATGTATGAAACCATAAATCTGCAGTTTCATAGATTAGGTGCTCATTATCACCATTCTTTGCCGCAATAATGGTTTCAGTCGCTTCTTCGCCTACTTTTTTGAGTATACTATCCATGCCTTTAGCATACAGTTTAGCTACATAAGAAGTCTGCGGATCTGCGCTCTTACGCTGCTCTAATAACTCAGCCAATCGGTTTAATGTGTCACTCACTTTTTTTAACTTCCGTATATATTTCTTCTGGACTTTTGATGACAGGCTGGTCTATAAGCCACTCGTCAATCTCAAGCTTTTTAAAAAAACAGTTATGTCTTCCCGTATGACAAGCAATACCACCGACTTGTTCTACATTAATCAGAATGACGTCTTCATCACAATCTAAACGAATTTCGTGCACACGTTGCACATGACCAGACTCTTCACCCTTACGCCATAATTTATTGCGAGAACGTGACCAATAAACGGCTTGTTTAGTGTCATTAGTCAGTTGCAAGGCTTCACGGTTCATCCATGCAAACATGAGTATACGTCCAGTATCATGCTCTTGTGCGATAACCGGTACAAGTCCATTTGCATCCCAGCTAACGTCATCTAACCAACTCAAAGCCTTACCTCAATACCATTTCTTTGCATATATTCTTTAGCTTGCTTAACGGTATATTCACCATAATGGAAAATGCTCGCAGCAAGCACAGCATCAGCGCCGCCTTCTTTTACACCATCCACCAAATGCTGCAAGTTCCCCACGCCGCCTGAGGCAATAATCGGCACATCAACTGCATTTGAGATAGCTCTATTTAATGGATTATTGAAGCCAATTTTTGTACCATCTCTATCCATGCTCGTGACTAACAATTCACCCGCACCTAGCTTGGCCATGTACTCAGCCCATTTTACGGCATCTAAACCTGTAGCTTTGCGTCCGCCATGAGTAAATACTTCCCACTCAAATGGCTGGTTATCTACTTTTTTGGCATCAATCGCCACCACAATACATTGCGAACCAAATCGACTTGCCGCATCTTGCACCATTTGCGGATTAAGCACTGCGGTCGTATTAATGCTGACTTTATCTGCGCCAGCGTTTAATAACCGGCGCACATCTTCAACTTCACGCACACCGCCACCAACTGTTAATGGAATAAAAACTTGAGAAGCAACTTCCTCAATAATATGCAGAATCAATCCACGATTATCAGAACTGGCAGTAATATCTAAGAACGTGAGTTCATCAGCGCCTTGGTCGTCATAGCGTTTAGCAATCTCAACAGGATCACCTGCATCGCGCAACTCTAAGAAATTAATACCTTTAACTACGCGTCCATCAGTCACATCTAGGCATGGAATAATACGTTTAGCGAGCACTTAATTCATCCGCTAATTTTTGTGCTGCAGTAAAATCCAACGTGCCTTCGTAAATTGCACGACCAGTAATCGTACCAATAATACCCTCTGCAGCTACTGCACAAAGTTTACGTACATCCTCTAAATTCGTTACACCGCCTGAAGCAATGACAGGAATCGTTAATGCTTGCGCTAAAGCAACAGTCGCTTCAATATTCACGCCTGTTAACATGCCATCACGACCAATGTCGGTATAAACAATAGAGCTTACGCCATAACCTTCGAATTTTTTCGCTAAATCAATCACATCATGACCTGTCAGTTTTGACCAGCCATCCACAGCAACTTTGCCTTCTTTTGCATCTAAACCGACGATAATTTGACCAGGAAACGCATCACAAGCCTCGTGTAAAAAACCTGGGTTCTTTACCGCAGCTGTGCCGATAATCACATAGTCAATGCCGTTATCTAAATAACGCTCTATCGTTTCTAGGTCACGAATACCACCACCGAGCTGAATAGGAATTTCACCTCCAACTGCGCGAACAATAGATTTAATTGCCGCTTCATTCACAGGTTTTCCTGCAAATGCACCGTTTAAATCAACAAAAAGTAAGCGTTTACCGCCGCTATCTACCCAGTGGCGCGCCATAGCACCTGGGTCTTCAGAAAATACGGTGGATTCTTCCATTAAGCCTTGTTTTAGTCTTACACAGTGGCCGTCTTTAAGATCAATTGCTGGGATAATTAACATAATGATTTGATATTGATTTATTTGATAATAATTAAAATTAAGCGATTAAATAATATTGTAAAAATAACTTCAGACTTACTTTTATTTAAGGTAACCAGTTTACGAAATTGCTTAACATTTGCAAGCCTGCAGCCGCACTTTTTTCTGGGTGAAACTGCACTGCGAACAAATTATCCTGTGCTATCGCACTAGTAAACTGTTCGGGATACTCGCTATAACCACCGATAATGCTTGTATCATCAGGTTGCACATAATAACTGTGCACATAGTAGAAACGTGCACCGTCATCTATATCATTCCATAGCGCATGCGCTTCTGATTGTTGGTTACGGTTTTGATAAACCTGATTCCAACCCATATGTGGCACTTTTAAC
>JANLZY010000479.1:0-2942 GCA_031359365.1 Methylotenera sp.
TAAAGAAGCTACCTGACTTGCAAGAAAATTTAGTGGTAGCTGGCAATCAAGTCACTGAGTTAGAGCAGCAATTGCAAACCTTGCGTCACGAACATCAAACACGCAGTCTGCAATTAAAAACGGTGACTCAGCAGGTGCATCAATTAAGTATGGCGCTACAACAGCTTAAACAGCAGCAATCGAATGCCATGCAACGAGAGAAAACCTTGCAAGCGGATAGCGCATTGGCAAATGAGAGGCTACTTAAATTCAAAGCGGAAACTGTATTGAAAGAGCAGTTAGTGGCTGAGATTTCACAAAGTTTTCAGCAGTTACAGAATGAAAAAGACGAAGCAGATAAAAACAGACGACAAGCTGAACTGGCATTTAATGAGGCCAGAAACCAACTGCAATCATTAGAGAGTGCGCATCAAGAAAAATCTTTTAATATTAAATTAAATAATAATAATATCAATGAATTAAATAATAAAATTAATCATTTACTTGAAGAAAATACCAGCCTTAAATTACGCTGTAATGAAGTGGAAACCACATTAGCCGCCACCAAAATGGAAGCGTTAAAAGCTAATTTAGAAGCAGCTATTAATAATAAACAACAGCAAGAGCTTACTTTGGTAAACGCACGCAACCAAATGAGCGATTGCGAGCAGGCTTTGCAACAGCAAGAGCGCATGCGCATGCAGAACGAGCAGTTATTGCACCCCTTGCGAGATAAGTTGGAAGCTAGTCGGCTAAGTGAGCAAGAAGCGCGCTTGTATTTTGAGCAATGTCAGGCTGAGTTATCAGCTTCGCAATTGAGTGAGGCTGAACTTACTGAGCATCTAACGGCTAATGGTGGCGAGAATAAGCTTAAAGTGACTGATTTAGAAAATAAACGTGACAAGCTTGTTCTGGATATAGAAGAGTTAGGCGCGGTCAACTTGGCGGCTATTCAAGAGCTGGAAAGCGAGCAAACTCGCAAACAATATTTGGATAGTCAATGTAAAGACTTAACGGATGCCAGCGAAACGTTAGAAGATGCCATACGTAAGATCGATAAAGAAACAAGAGGGCGCTTACAAGTGACGTTTGATGAGGCTAATCGTCACTTTATGGAGTTATTCACTACGTTATTTGGCGGTGGGCAAGCAAGATTAGAGCTTCTGGGCGATGAGATATTAGATACTGGTATGCAGGTTTTCGCGCAACCACCAGGCAAGAAAAACAGCACGATACATTTATTATCTGGCGGTGAAAAAGCACTCACCGCTTTAGCCTTGGTATTTGCTTTATTTAGGCTTAATCCAGCACCATTTTGCTTGATGGATGAGGTTGATGCACCTTTGGATGACAGTAATACTGAGCGTTTTTGCACGATGGTGAAAAAAATGTCTGAAAAAACACAGTTTTTATATGTAAGTCATAATAAAATAACCATGGAAATGGCGCAGCAATTGATAGGTGTTACTATGCAAGAATCTGGCGTTTCACGCATTGTAGATGTGGATATGGAAGCAGCAGTGCGCATGATGGAAGAAGTAGCGGTTTAATTGGCAGCATGCATTAGCAATATAGCAACGATTTAAAGTAATACTGAAAACAATAATGATGAGAGCAATTTTGAAAGTTAAATGTAAATGAGTGAATTACAAATAGCCTTAATCGCCATAGGCGCGCTGATTATATTAGCCGTGCTTGTTATCAATTGGTGGCAGGAAAGACGATTCCACAATCAAGTGGAAAAGAGCTTTTCACCTTTGCAAAGAGATGCTTTACTGGATGACAATAATTTAGACAATGCTGACTTAGAAGATAGTCTAGATGAGCTCGGTACTGGTGAGCCAAGCTTTGAAACTCGCAACTTAAATGAACCAAAATTCCATACCAATCAATTTGATAGCGCTGCAGATAACAGGGCTAGCAATCACTTCTCAATTGATGAAACAACGACAGTTAGCAAGCAGCCATTACACACAAAATATGAAGAGTCTGATGATAGGTTTGTAGCCTTACCGAATGAAAATGCTGCAGAATTGCTAATGCAAAAAGAAGAGTCTATTGATGACACCTACAGCGAACTCATCAATTCAAAATTGGACAGATTAGTTTCTGATAATGATAAACAAGATCAGCATCAACAAGCGCCAGTGCAAGATGCTGTACATACTCAATCTAATGACTTCAAAGTAGTGTTCGACCAAGCTTTAACTCATCAAGACCCAGTAGAGCCAAATTCACAAATAAAGAATAATGCACCTATAGAGGTTGCAGTGAGCTTGCCTGAGATGCTGCATGGGCAAATGGATTTAACGGCATTGTTATATTTATCTACGGACACGCCTGTTAGCGCATTAAATCATGCCTTAACTTCATTGTTTGATAACTTTGATAAACCAATTTTCGTGCATGTTTTAGACTCCAACAAACAATGGCATTTGTTAAAAGAGATGCAAACTAATCAAGAAGCTTTGAATAGACTTATTTCAAAAGTGGCTTGCAGTATGCAGTTGGCAGACCGCGGTGGGGCAGTGGAGCGTAGCACATTAAACCGCTTTCAATTAGCGGTTGAAACTTTAGGGTTAGATATTAATGGTCATGTGGAATGGCAAAATGCGGGCGATGCACTGAATACAGCCAACTCTTTAGATTTATTTTGTATTGAAGTGGATAAAACCATCGGTTTTCATTTAATGCATGGTGATAGCGGTGCTTTTACTGGCACCAAATTACGCGGCTTGGCAGAGGCGCAAGGCTTAACACTTACCCCAGATGGCACTTTTAAATATTACGATCAATCATCTGATGATATAGCTAATAAGCAACATCCATCCTTTGTGATGTTCAATCGTGACGATCATCCGTTTAGCCCAGAAATGCTCAGAACCTCAGTGGTAAAAGGGATTACTTTTCAATTAGACATTCCACATGTTAAACAGTCCGCTGAAACCTTTAATCAGATGATA
>JANLZY010000088.1:0-5407 GCA_031359365.1 Methylotenera sp.
TGAGATGAGATTTCCCTGGGGGTTTAACCCCCCTAAAGAGTCGTTCGAGACCAGGACGTTGATAGGACGGATGTGGAAGTGCAGTAATGCATTAAGCTGACCGTTACTAATTGCTCGTGAGGCTTGATCCTATAACCTTAAAACTTGAACCTGAAAGTACGAAAGTGCAAATAGGTAAGAGCTAACAGGTGTTTTTAATAGTGACTTGATATGTAAGACAATGTAATCAATCGATACACCATAAAACTTTACTTCTTCTGTTTGTTAAAAACTGCATCAAGACTGTCTAGCAATAGACCTAATGATGAAGTTAAGACGCTATTCTTATGAAAATAAGAATGAGCGCACAGCATTTCTGCTTGTGATAGGCAATTGGTGAAAACCAACAGCGCACAAGAGTTACCAGTTATGCTTGGCGGCCATAGCGGTTTGGACCCACCCCTTCCCATCTCGAACAGGGCCGTGAAACGAACCAGCGCCAATGATAGTATGCTTTTTGCATGCGAAAGTAGGTCACTGCCAAGCTATTTATTTAGACTACTCAACAGTAGTCATGCATAAGCCCTCGTAAGAGGGCTTTTTGCTTTGTGGTACTGCATTAATCAGTCTATCAATCGCAATTACCTCTTCAATATTAATCTACCCCGACTTTATTCATGCCAAAAATAAAGCCCTCATGGGGAGGGCTTGGGAGATTGTGTTAGTTGGCTAAAATTAGTTCGGAGTCAGTTTTATATGGCTACCTTCCTCTAGGAATACCCGCACATTTCTTGGATAGATAAATACCTGCTCGCCCTGAATGAGGTTGAGCTCTCGGAAGCGTTCTTGTGTTAGCTCCGCTTCTACTAACTCCGATTGATCTGCTGGTTGTAGTTCTAATCTTACCAA
Organism: Methylotenera sp.; assembly: GCA_031359365.1. Classification (GTDB taxonomy): domain Bacteria; phylum Pseudomonadota; class Gammaproteobacteria; order Burkholderiales; family Methylophilaceae; genus Methylotenera. Next base: position 889 of record JANLZY010000088.1, read on the forward strand.
TGGACCAATCGCATGGATATAGCTAACGGTTGCTTCAAAGCCCTGCGCACTGCCATTACGTACTTTATGTACTTCAATGTCATGCGGACGCACGTACGCGGTTGCAACGCTATTCTGTGTGCCTTCATGTGCATAAACTTTCACTTGAATATCACCAATTTTCGCTTCACCTAGATGCACATGGCTATTGAACTGGTTCACATTACCTAAGAATTGATAGACAAATGGTGTTGCCGGGTGGTTATAAACATCTTGTGGGGACCCTATCTGTTCAATATTACCTTTGTTAATCACAACAACACGGTCAGAAACCTCTAAGGCTTCGTCTTGGTCATGCGTTACAAAGATACTAGTGATATGAAGCTCGTCATGCAAACGACGTAACCAGCGACGAAGTTCTTTACGCACTTTTGCATCTAATGCACCGAACGGCTCATCAAGCAGCAATACTTTCGGCTCAACAGCTAAGGCACGTGCTAAAGCGATGCGTTGGCGCTGTCCACCAGACAATTGTGGAGGGTAGCGATCTGACAGCCAGTCTAACTGCACGAGTTCAAGTAATTCATGCACGCGCCTTTTAATTTCAGCATCAGATGGACGTGTTTCTTTAGGGCGTACGCGCAATCCGAAAGCCACATTCTCAAACACAGTCATGTGGCGGAACAAGGCGTAATGCTGAAATACAAAGCCTACCTGACGTTCGCGCACTTGCCTTGCGGTTGCATCTTCACCATAAAAGTGAATGCTACCTGAGTCTGGCGTTTCGAGTCCCGCAATGATTCTTAACAGTGTGGTTTTACCGCAACCTGAAGGCCCGAGCAGTGCGACTAGCTCACCGCTAGGCACATCCAAGCTAATATCATTCAGGGCGCTAAAACTTCCAAAGTTCTTTTTGATATTACGTATTTCGATACTCATAGATTAATTCCAATTGATTCAATGTTTGTTATTTAGGTGGTAACTATTTAGATGCTTTCATTGAGGATAGCGTTTTGTGCCACACGCCATTCGACAAAGGTTTTAAGTATCAGCGTAACAATCGCAAGTAGCGCCAGTAGTGACGCCACTGCAAAGGCTGCCGCTAGTTGGTGATCAGCATAGAGAATTTCTACATGTAAGGGCAGAGTATTGGTCATACCGATAATGTGTCCAGATACCGCCGATACGGCGCCAAACTCACCCATGGCACGTGCGTTGGTTAAAATGACGCCGTATAGCAAGCCCCATTTAATATTAGGGAATGTGATACGCCATAGGATTTGCCAACCTGATGCCCCTAACACAAGCCCCGCTTCTTCTTCATCTTTGCCTTGCGCTTGCATTAAAGGTATCAACTCACGTGCAACAAACGGAAAGGTAACAAAAATGGTAGCTAGTACAATGCCCGGTATTGCAAAGATGACTTTGATGTCATGGTCAAACAAATATGAGCCAAACCAGCCTTGCATGCCAAAAATTAAGATGTAGATTAAACCAGCAATCACAGGCGACACAGCAAACGGCAAGTCAATCAGTGTAATCAGTATGCTCTTGCCCTTAAATTCAAACTTAGCAATTGCCCACGCCGCAGATACACCAAATACCACATTAAGCGGCACAGCAATAAGCGCTGCGATTAAGGTCAGCTTCATTGCCGACAGCGCATTAGGATCTGATATTGCTGCAAAGTAAGTAGCAAAACCGTGACGTAGAGCTTCTGTAAATACTGCCAGCAGAGGCAAGATTAGAAAAATGCCTAAAAATAGCAAAGCAATTGAAATAAACAAGCGGCGTACAAAAGCTGGCTCAGAGGTCGCCCGGCTGATAGCCACTTTGTTGTTGTAATTGCTATATTGCGATTGGGTTAAAGTGTTGGTAGCAGTGTTAATGGACATAGAGTTCTCGGATAGACATAGTGTTCTCGAATAATGACTAATGCTTTAGTGTGAGGTGGTATGACGACGGCTAAGCCACCACTGCAAACCGTTAATGGCAAACAAAAGTAAAAAGGAAATAACTAACATCACTACAGCCACAGCTGTGGCCTGCGCGTATTCGTGCTCATCTAACTTAATGTAGATGATAAGCGGGGTAATCTCGGATACAAAAGGAATATTACCTGCAATGAATATGACTGAACCGTATTCACCGATTGCTCTGGCAAAAGCTAATGAGAAGCCTGTGAGTAGTGCTGGCCATATCGCTGGGAATACAATCTTAGAGAAGGTCTGCCAGCGATTAGCACCCAAGCTAGCAGCGGCCTCTTCTGTTTCAGCTTCTAAATCCTCTAATACAGGTTGCACGGTACGCACAACAAATGGCAAGCCAATAAACGTCAGCGCAACAATTACGCCAAGTGGCGTAGAAGCCACTTTGATGCCATGTGGTTCCAGCCAAGCACCTATCCAGCCGTGTGCTGAATACAAAGTAGCTAAAGTAATACCTGCTACTGCGGTGGGGAGTGCAAAAGGTAAATCGACCAAGGCATCGAGAGTTTTTTTACCAGGAAATTTATAGCGCACTAATACCCAAGCCGTCAGTAAACCAAATACTGCGTTAATCAATGCGCCAATTAAAGATGCACCAAAGGTTAGTTTGTAAGACGCTACTACCCTAGGTGCTGTGACTACCTCCCAAAACTCATTCAAACTTAATTCTGTTGTTTTAATGAATGCGGCTGATAAGGGAATCAATACGATCAAGCTAAGGTACAGTATCGTGTAGCCTAGTGAGAGGTTAAAACCTGGGAGGATATTCTTTTTAGTGGACATTTTATTCAATCAATTATTCATGCATATATTCATGCACACTTTTATGTAAGTAGTCGCTAATTTAACAGGGAGCTTAATAAGTTAAAAATACTGTTTACCTATAACTTTATAGCCAAAAGGCATTAAGCGGCCTCGCGAACATTAACAATTGAAGCTGAACGTTTAAATAGTGAAGATGGTTGCAACTCTTTAGCGGTAACAGGCTTAGCTAAGAAGTAACCTTGAAACAAGGTGCCACCAGATTCAATGGCAATATCTAATTGATTTTGTGTTTCTATACCAGTAATGATAGGTTTCGCACCAATGTCTCGGATAATCTTAATCAGACCAGGTAAAGCATTGCGCACACGCTGATTGGTTTCAGCTTCTTGGATTAAATTTAAATCCAATTTAACGAAATCTGGCGTGAATTTCCATAGTCGATCGATATGTGACTGGTTGCTTCCAAACCGATCTATCGCGATACGGTAACCGCGGTCACGATAGTTGTTGATTGCATCCGCCAATTGTTGATCATGCTCAATTAAGGCTTCCTGAATTTCAATGACAATGCGCTCAGTTGGAACCGAGTTGGCGTGTAAAATTCGTTCAAAAACTTTACCATGCTCATTGACCGAAACTAATAGCTTTGGATGCACATTTAGAAATAGCAGGCCATTTTCTGCATAGATTCGCCTAAAGTTCAGTACATGCAAGGTTCTGCTAACACGGTCAAATTCAACCAACTTGCCAGCTTGCTCTGCGTAGGTAAATGCAAATTCCGGAGCACTGGCTAACTCACTGCCTAAGGTCGGTCTTAGCAAAGCTTCATGACCATATAAATCACCAGCTTCGCTATCGTAAATTGGCTGAAAAGCCGTATTCAAACGCACCCCTACAAACGTGCTATTAAACTCACCTGTAAACTGTTCGGCTAAGCCGTATTCATCGAAATCCAGCAATAATGATTCTTTTAGCTGTAATCGTAACTGTTCCACATGTGAGGCAATTGGCTGTGCAGCTATTGGTTGTTGGGTCATGTCTATTCCTTTTACTTTTTCTTTATTTATTATAGATTTGGTCAAAATTGCCGCCATCGGCAAAGTGGACTTTTTGTGCTTTTTCCCAGCTACCAAATACTTCGTCGACCGTAAATAAGGTGATCGGTTTAAACCTAGCGCTGTATTTCTCTGCGACTGAAGCTAGGCGCGGTCTTAAATCATGCTGCGCTGCAATCTCTTGTCCCGCTTCAGAGAAATGGAACTCAGCATAAGCTTGGGCAAGCGCACGGGTCTTATGTTTATCGACATATTTATCTACAATCGCGATGGGGTTTTCTGCCAAGATGCTGACTGATGGATAGACAACATCAAACTGCTGCGTTGAATCTTTTTTGATTAAATTCACTTCATTTTCAAAAGTCAGTAACACATCGCCAATATCGCGTTGCGCAAAGGTGGTGGTTGCACCGCGTCCGCCAGTATCTAGAACAGGCACGTTTTTAAAGAGCTTGTTAACAAACTCTTTAGCCTTGGCATCATCGCCACCTTTTTTAATCACATAACCCCACGCGGCCAAGTAGCTATATTTACCATTACCTGAAGTTTTTGGATTTGGTATCACCACAGAAATGCCAGGCTTAACTAAATCATCCCAATCTTTAATTTGCTTAGGGTTGCCTTTACGAACCAAAAACACTGTGGTTGAGCTTGTAGGTGAGCTTGCGTAAGGAAGACGTTTTTGCCAATCTTTAGTAATCAGTTTTCCGCGGGTGTATAGAATATCAATGT
>JANLZY010000023.1:0-1894 GCA_031359365.1 Methylotenera sp.
CTCTCTAATTCGCTCCAAGAGCTTGCCGTAGTCTTTCGCATGCGGTGTGTCACCACCACCTACTCCAAAGCCAAACTCAGCCATAAATGCACGTAATAACTCTAGTTTTTCAGGAGTTGGCCCTTCATGGATGCGGTACAACGCAGGATGCTCATGCGACTTCAAGAAGTCCGCCGCACATACATTGGCAGCCAACATGCATTCTTCAATTAGCTTATGCGCCTCATTACGTGTGCTCGGCACAATACGCTCGATTTTGCCTTGATCATTAAACTCCATAATGGTTTCTGATGTCTCAAATTCTATTGCGCCGCGTTTTTGACGCTGCACCAACATCAATTTGTAGACACTATTGAGATGTTGTAAATGTGGCATCAGCCATGCGAACTCTTGTGCTAGCTCACCTTCTGGATTTTGCAATATTTCATGCACCTTGGTATAAGTCATACGCGCTTGAGAACGCATCACAGAAGGATAAAACTTATATTGCTTCACAATACCAGCGCCATCAACCTGCATATCACAAATCATACATAGACGTTCAACATCAGGATTAAGCGAGCACAGGCCGTTGGAAAGCGCTTCTGGCAGCATTGGGATCACGCGTCGCGGAAAGTACACCGAGTTTCCACGGTCATAAGCGCCTTTATCCAAAGCATCATTAGGCTTAACGTAAAAACTCACGTCTGCAATCGCCACTACCAAACGCCAGCCCTTGCCTTGCGGCTCCGCATAAACTGCATCATCAAAGTCACGCGCTGTTTCACCATCAATAGTAATCAAGGGCATTTCACGACAGTCAATCCGATCTTTATAATCTTCAGGCTGAACTAAGCGCGGATAAGCTTCAGCCTGATTAGTCGCTTCACGACTAAACTCATGTGGCAAATTGTGCTTACGCAGTGCAATCTCAATTTCCATGCCGCTATCGGCATAATTACCTAAGATTTCAACCACTTTACCCATAGGCTGCGCTAACGATGACGGCTGCCCAGTTAATTCGACCATTACCACTTGCCCAGCTTTAGCGCCTAAGTCTAAGTGATAAGGAATCAAAATATCTAAGTTAATGCGCTTATCTTCGGCCGCAACAATCGTCACGCCGCTACTTTGCATTACACGTCCAACGAGTCTTTGAGTACGGCGCTCAAGCACTTCAACAATCTTACCTTCAGGCCTGCCTTTTCTATCCAAGCCACTCATACGCACCATTGCGCGGTCGCCGTGCATTACTTGCGACATCTCTTTTGGGCTTAAGAATAGGTCTTCGCCACTTACTTTTGTTTTGTCATCAGGAATTAAAAAGCCGAAACCATCAGGATGACCTTGAATCACGCCTGCAATCAAATCCAGCTTATCAGCGATACAGAGCGCGCCTTTTCTGTTTTTAATAATCTGGCCTTCACGCTCCATTGCATTCAATCGCTTATTGAAAATGATTCGCTCATCTTCACTAATATCTAACAATATATAGAGCTGTTCCACACTAAGCGGAATGCCTTGATCGCTCATCGTAGTGAGAATAAGCTCACGACTCGGCAATGGCGTATCGTATCGACCTGCTTCGCGCTCGGCGTGCGGATCAGAACTTCTGTTGTTTTTGTTACTATTTTTTGTCATTGACAAAGCTTACCTTTAATATAAAATTCACCGCAACTATTAGCCTAAGCCTGAATCTCAGCGGTGTAATGGCTAAACCATATAGTTGCCCAAATGGCGGAATTGGTAGACGCGCATGGTTCAGGTCCATGTGCCTTCGGGTGTGGAGGTTCGAGTCCTCTTTTGGGCACCACCACTTTTAAAGTGGTTAAGAATCATCATTCTTCTTTAAAAATCAACAACTTAAATTATTTTGGTGCTTATTAGAACGTGACACCAAAACGTGACACCAGCG
>JANLZY010000033.1:0-1926 GCA_031359365.1 Methylotenera sp.
GGAGTATTTGGTGGTCATGCCTGAGCGTACCTTGATGATAGGCGACACCAGCTATGATTTGCAAATGGCTCAAAACGCTGGCGTTCGCTCTGTAGGTGTGACTTACGGTGCTCAAGCTGCTGTGCAATGGCAGCATCTCAATCCTATACAGCAGTTTTCTGACTTTTCTGAATTGAGTAGATGGCTGCTAGAGCATGCTTAATCCATTGATATGATGCAAGAGATATGACACAAAATATTGTTATTTTAAAAAGTGAAGTGCTTGAAGAAGGTGCTAAGGGCATCAGATTTCCTCTACCTATGTTAGGTGAGTTTGCCACAGGATTTGTCGTGCGTTTTCACGGAAAGCCTTATGCTTACGTTAACCAATGTGCCCATGTACCAATAGAATTAGACTGGAATGAAGGTGATTTTTTCACAACACAAAAAGATTATTTGATTTGTTCTACGCATGGAGCACATTATCGACCAGATAATGGCTTTTGTGTGATGGGGCCTTGTAAAGGGAAAAGTTTAAAATCGATACAAGCGACTGAACAAAACCAAGAAATATTAATCAATCTAGATTCAATTAAGTAGTATTCATTTAGAACGCTAAGGAAAGCTAATAATGTCAGAAGATAGTCAACAAAATACACTAATCAACAACTCAAAATCAGACGATACAAAATGGCAGCGCGATGCGATTGAAAAGCTTGCTGGTTCTGCGTTGACTGAGCAAAGAACAGCGCGACGCTGGAGTATCTTTTTCAAAGGGCTCACCTTTGCATATTTATTTATTATCCTATTTTTAGCGATGGGTTGGTTAGGTGGCGGAAAGACTAGCACTGGCTCACACACCGCATTGATTGAAGTGGCGGGTGTAATTGAAGCGGGTGGTGCAGTGAATGCAGATTCGTTTATGAGCAGCCTGCACGATGCTTATGACGATAAAAATACCAAAGGTATTATTTTACGTATCAATAGCCCAGGCGGCAGCCCAGTTCAAGCAGGCATTATTAATGATGAAATTAAACGCCAAAAGAAATTGCATCCTAAAATACCTGTTTATGCGGTAGTTGAAGATATTTGTGCATCTGGTGGCTATTACATAGCAGCCGCGGCTGATAAGATTTATGTCGATAAAGCCAGTATCGTCGGCTCAATTGGCGTATTGATGGATGGGTATGGATTTACAGAGGTGATGAAAAAAGTTGGCGTTGAGCGTCGCTTGTTGACAGCTGGTGAGAACAAAGCTATGCTAGATCCATTCTCTCCAGTGAATCCAAAACATCAAGCTTTAGCGCAAGCTATGTTAAATGAAATCCACGAGCAATTTAAAACCGTAGTACGTCAAGGGCGTGGTAGTCGTTTAAAAGAAACACCAGAAACCTTTAGTGGGTTATTCTGGAGCGGCGAAGAAAGTATTAAGATGGGTCTAGCTGATGCGCTTGGTAGTGCAGATTATGTTGCTAGAGACGTCATCAAAGAAGAAAAGCTGGTTGATTTTACCGCCCAAGAAGACTTTACAAGCCGCATTGCTAAACGCATAGGAGCAAGTGCAAGTGCTAGTTTCGGTGAAACTTTAGCTAAACAATTAATAAGCGCTGGTGAAGTTAAACTGCATTAGTCATTAATTACAATTGATTTGTAATCTGCTGGTACAGGCGGGTATTTTAGCTTCATGTTTTTTAGAGCATCGAGTAAGAGCCTAGAAATCAGCAGGTTGCGATTGGTTTTAGAGTCAGCAGGTATCACATACCACGGTGCATATTCCGTGGATGTTGCTTTAATCGCTTGCTCGTAAGCTTGCATGTATTGTGGCCAAAGTTCACGTTCTTTTAAATCTCCTGGGTTGAATTTCCATGTTTTGCTTGGGTCAGCCAGTCGTTCTTGCATGCGGACTTTTTGCTCTTCTTTTGATATATTTAAAAAGCATTTAATAAT
>JANLZY010000040.1:0-2681 GCA_031359365.1 Methylotenera sp.
ACGTCAAGTTACCCGCTACCGTGTCACTGGTAATAATATTCAGCCCAGTGAAATCCGCAATGACCTGCAACACGGAACGTACTTCAATGTTCTGAAAATTAAGTGAAAGCTTCTCACCTGCATAACCTGGCTTGGTACCCCGTACTAATTTGTTAGGGTCTTCGATGAGCTGACGCACATCAATAATGAATTTTTTATCAGCCTGATAAGCAGATTGCTCCCAATTGCCTTTAGGTTCAATCACCATGCGCCCATTCTTGCCTTGCTTCATGGTATCTACATAAACTACCGGCGTATTGAAATTAATGACGTTTAGCCTGCGTTGTAAATTAGCCGGCACATCGGTATTAATAAAGTCTACAACAATTGTTTTACCTTTTTGCTTAATATTAATACCAGCTGAAGCAGATGATAGATCCACAATGATGCGTCCCTCACCATTTTTACCTCGTGCGAAATCTACATTCTTAATTGCAAACTGTTGTTGACCGAGCGTAGGTTCAGCAAACTTAGTCTCGACAACAACATTTGCACTTGCTTCGCTTACTTGCAACATAATGGTTACATCGTTGCCATTGACAGTAGTGTTATAGGCTACATTTTTAGATAGATTCAGCACCATACGCGTACGTTCTTTAGCTTGCGCAAGTGTGATACTTTTAAGTGAGCCCTGATCAGCCTGAATACTAGTTTTAGCAGTGCCATTAGCGACCCCTGGAAAATCTAAAGCTATTCTTGCAGGGCTATTCAATGTAAAGCCCGCAGGTGCGTTTATAAGTGGCAATGTCGTTTTGATATGAATGGCAACTCTGCCACCTGGCAAAGATGAAAAGTTCACGCTCTCTATTTTATTTTTAAGCGTAGATTGCTCTTCAGCTAAAGATAATCCTGAAACTAATGTTAATCCTAACAGCAAAAAAAACTGTAAAAATTTGCCTACCCATGTGTTGTTTTTCATTGTTTCACCTTAAATTTCTAATTACTTTAAATAGAGGTCTCTATTAAATCGCTAATTACTCTTGCAATGGCAAATTAGAAACTCGCTCTATCCAATCCCCTGAAAGCTCATCTTGCACAATCTCTTTTAGCTCAACTTCGCTATCAGTGATTTTTGTGATCAAACCGAAATTTTGACCCACGTAATTACCTACTTTTACCTGTTGGACGCCATTATCTGGCGTTAATAACAAAGCATAAGTGAGTTTAACTTTTGAAAGCTGTCCGACGTATTTAATACTTTCTAACGGGTAAGCCTCCATTGGCTCTTTAGGCCTACTCATATTTGGCTGCAGGATACCTGTTTTATTCGATGCTTTACGTGAGCGAAATGGATCACTTAACTTACCATCTGCATTATATTGTAGTGCTAGGTAAGGCTTTACCTCAGGTAGAGGCTTAATCTTGGGTCGCATATCCTTTGCAGAGTTTTTAATAAAGCTATCCAAATCATCGCCATCACCGCCGCCACATGCAGCCAAGCCAATACTCAGCAAGCAAATCGATGAGACTTTGAACCACATCTTATATGCGGATTTTCGTTTTAATCGCAAACTCACTGGATTCATCAACTTTTTCCACCTGCTTTATTTTTTGCATCATTTTTTTTCTTAGTTGCAATCTCATCTGCATCCAAGTATCTGTAAGTTCTGGCTGTAGCCTCCATCACCAATATCGCATCTGCATTATTTGACTTAACATCTTTACCAGTTGTAACTGAGATGTCGTTCAAAGTCACAATGCGTGACAATTTAGAAATGTCTGTAGCAAACGCCCCTAGATCATGGTAAGTACCAAGCACTTTAATTGATATTGGCATTTCCGCATAAAATTCTGCCTGTGTTTCTTGGCCCGGTTTAAAAAGTTCAAATTCTAAACCACGACCTAGGCCTGCCTGATTAATATCAGTGAGCAACCCATCCATTTGAGATTTGTCTGGCAACTGCTTTAACAATGCACCAAAGGTTTTCTCAATATCCACCATTTGCTGCTTATAGCCCACCAAATTAACCGCTTGCGCTTGTTTTTCTAAGAAAGTTTTCCGTAACTCCTCTTCTTTTGCCTTTGCTGTATCTAGTGAAGCAAAAGCATCTGTCCATAAAAAGTAATAGCCTAGGGCCAAAATGACTACAAATATGGACGCAAGTAACACAGCCTTAACAGCGGCAGGCAAACTACCGGCGTTATTAAAATCTATATTATTAAAATCATCTAACTTCATGATTATTTTCCACCTTTAACTGCTTTTTCATCAGTTTCAACTTTTGGAACTTTAATATTTACATTCAATGCAAATGCATTTTGCTTCAGTGTATTGACCACCACAGACTTAATTTCTACTAAGCTAGGAGACTCCATCCAATTTGAAGTAGAAAGATTTCTTACCAAGGTGGCTACGCGGGCATTGGTATCAGCAACACCTTCTATTGAGATCACATTACCCTGCTGTTTAATGCTCTTAAGGTACATACCTTCTGGCAATTGCCGACTAAGCTCATCAAGCACAACTACCGCTTGACTGCGGTTTGTTTGCAGATTCTCTACCACTTGCTTACGCTCTAACATTGTACTGATCTGATCTTTCAGATCTTTAATATCAGTAATCTCTTTATCCAATTTCACAATAGCAGCATCTAAGCGGGTATTTCGCTCATTCTGCGTATCTACTTTTGCGTTGATGTAGG
>JANLZY010000041.1:0-6303 GCA_031359365.1 Methylotenera sp.
AAAATCATTCAACAAGCGAAGCTATTGAATCCACAAAATGGTGAATGGCTAGACACAAAATTCACTAATCTTGGTATTGAAACGATAGACGTAAAAAACAAAAAAGTAGAAGCAAGTCATTACAAATTAGATGGCAGCTTAAATGGTAAAAGCAAATTAAAAATCGAGCTTTGGTATTCTGCAAATAATGAGTGGCTTGCGCTTAAATCGATTACACCAGAAGGCTATACCATTAATTATAAATTACGTTAATTAATACAGTTAACTAACTGAAAGTTATATTAAATATGATTTCAACCAATATTAAAAGAGTGTTAATGATGTCAATACTTGCAAGTATTTTATCTGCCTGCGCGACGAATAAATTGCCGCCTATTGCGACTGTGCCACAAGTGGATTTACCAAAATTCATGGGCGATTGGTATGTCATTGCAGCCATTCCCACCATGATAGAAACTCAGTCTTACAACGCTATCGAAAACTACAAACTCAATGCAGATGGCAGCATTGCCACTACATTTACCTTTAATAAAGGTAGCTTAACTGGTGAATTTAAAACCTATCAGCCACATGGCTTCGTCATAGAAAATACCGGCAATGCCTTATGGGGCATGCAGTTCATCTGGCCAATTAAAGCTGAATATCGCATTGCCTATTTAAATGAAGATTACTCGCAAACTGTTATTGCCAGAAATGCACGTGATTACGTTTGGATAATGGCAAGAACACCAATCATCAGCGATGCGGAATATACCAAGCTAACTAGCTTCGTATCAAACCTAGGCTACGATTTAAGTAAGTTACGGAAAGTGCCTCACAACACAAGCAAAGTTACTCATCCGTAATATTGGAGCGCTCAAGACACTATGCTTAAAAAGATTATTAAATGGTTTGATAATGAAGCCGTGATTATCCCCGAGGACGGCCTGAGCTATCGCGCAAACTGGCGCCAAATTGATTTGTGGCGCGTGATTCCATTTGTGTTATTACATTTAGCTTGCTTCGCAGTTTTTTGGGTCGAATTTAGCTGGTTTGCACTGGTTTTTGCCATTGCACTTTATGCCATTAGAATGTTTGCAATTACTGGTTTTTATCATCGTTACTTTTCACACAAAGCTTTTCGCACCACACGTGTTTTCCAGTTTATTCTAGCTGTGTTCGGCGCCACTGCAGTGCAGCGCGGCCCTCTTTGGTGGGCTTCGCATCATAGGCATCACCATATTAAATCAGATGAAATAGACGATGCGCACTCCCCTGTGCAACATGGATTTTTATGGAGTCACTTGGGCTGGTTTCTTTCAAACAAACACTTCGCCACACAAACTGAGCGCGTCAAAGAGCTGGCTAAGTTTGCAGAATTACGTTTACTCGATCGTTTTGATATCGTTGTACCAATTCTTTTTGGCTTAAGCATTTACTTATTAGGCGTATGGCTTGAGAGCTATTACCCAAACCTGAACACCAATGGCATGCAATTGCTGGTCTGGGGATTTGCTATATCCACCGTAGTGTTATATCACGCCACATTCACGGTGAACTCGCTCGCCCATGTTTGGGGAAAACGTCGCTATGCAACCAGCGATCAAAGCCGCAATAACTTATGGATTGCACTGTTAACCTTAGGCGAAGGCTGGCATAACAACCACCATCACTATCCAGGGTCGGCTCGACAAGGTTTTTATTGGTGGGAAATAGATTTAACGTTTTATGGCTTAAAGCTACTTGCAGCCTGCGGGTTAATATGGGACGTCAGAACTGTTCCAAGAGCTATCCGCGAATCAAAAAAAATAAATAAAACAATCAGTCATTAAAATTCAGGGAAATAGTCTTTTGAAAATCGCCATCATAGGTAGTGGTATTGCAGGCAACGTTATTGCATACCACTTAAACAAGCAACACGATGTGACTGTATTTGAGGCAGAAAGCCACATTGGTGGCCATACGCATACACATCACATCCAGCATGAAGGCACTGATTACAATGTAGACACCGGCTTTATTGTATTCAATGACCGCACCTACCCTAATTTTATTGCCCTACTTGATGAGTTAAAAGTAGCTTGGCAGCCAAGCGAAATGAGCTTTAGTGTTCAATGTGAAAAAACAGGCTTGGAGTATAACGGTACCAATTTAAACAGCCTATTTGCACAGCGACGCAATCTATTTAAGCCATCTTTTCACCAGATGATTCGCGATATTTTACGTTTTAATAAAACCTCACTTGAGTTACTCGCCGACGGCAACGAAATTAAATTAGGCGATTATTTGCAACAAGGCAATTACAGCCAGCAATTTATTGACCATTACATCATCCCTATGGGTTCGGCTATTTGGTCTACTGAAGCGCGCCAAATGTTAAATTTTCCAGCACGCTTTTTTGTGCGCTTCTTCCATCATCATGGCATGCTAACGGTGAATAACCGACCACAGTGGCGCACGATTACTAATGGCTCAGCTAGCTATGTGAGCGCATTGACTGAAAGTTTTAAAGACAAAATTAGGCTCAACACCCCTGTAGAAAGCGTGCGCAGATTAGCAGCATCTGTACGTGTTAAGCCATTACATGGCGATGAAGAAAAATTTGATTACGTATTTTTTGCCTGCCATAGCGACCAAGCATTGAAACTACTTAGCGATAAAAAAGCGAATGAAATTGAAATACTGAGCGCGATCCCTTACCAACAAAACACAATATTTCTGCACCATGATATTTCACTGATGCCTAAGCGCAAGTTAGCATGGGCAGCTTGGAATTACCATGTCAACAATCCGCATGCTGAGCAAGTGGCCGTGACTTACAACATGAATATTCTGCAAAATCTACAGTCAAAAGAGCCTCTGCTTGTGACGTTGAATCACACCAACCGGATTAACCCTGCCAAAGTAATTAAGCGTCTGAAATACATGCACCCTATTTACACTTTGGCTGGTGCATCTGCACAAGCTAGGCATGCTGAAATTAGTGGCAAAAATAGAACAGGCTTTGCAGGCGCCTATTGGCGCAACGGCTTTCATGAAGATGGCGTTGTAAGTGCTTTAGAAGCCATTAAACATTTTGAACAAGCCAATATTGGTAAAGCTTAAATGCCCAATAGCGCTATTTATGAAGGCTTTGTAAAACACCTAAGATTCCAGCCTAAGCCACACGGCTTTCGCTACAAGGTTTTTATGATGTATTTAGATTTAGATGAATTGCCAGATTTATTCAACAATTCTAAAAACTGGTCTTATGCAACTAAGAATTGGGCATGGTTTAAGCGCTCTGACTACTACGGTGACGCCCAAAAACCACTTAAACAAGAGATTAGTACGCTAGTCCAACAAGCAACAGGTTCAGAGCCGCGTGGTGCAATCCGACTTCTCACCAATATGCGCTATTTCGGACATTGCTTTAATCCTGTGAGCTTTTACTATTGTTTTGAAGCTGATGGCATTACCTTGCAAGCCATCGTCAGTCATATCACCAACACGCCCTGGGGCGAAGATTACGCTTATGTGCATGATTTTAATCATGACTCTAAAACTGGAAAAACCATTAAAAAAACTAGAAATGGTGAAATTTCAATATTTAAATTAAACAAACAGTTTCATGTATCACCCTTTATGCCTATGGACATTCGATACGACTGGGCATTTAAGCATGAAGCCAATCAACTACTCATTCATATGAAAAACTTTAAAGATGGTGAACAAGTTTTCAACGCTACATTAGCCTTAGAACGCAAAGAAATTACTCAAAGCAGCCTCAATTGGATTTTGATTCATTACCCATTCATGACCATTAAAGTCGTTATCGCCATTTACTGGAACGCATTACTGCTTTGGATTAAGCGCGTGCCCTTTTACTCAAACCCAAAACAAGTCACTAAATAATAATGATTAATCACACACTTCAGCAAGAAACCTTAACCGCCAGCTTAAAACAAAAAAGCCGTTCAAAATGGGTGGCTGATTTTGCAAAGTCGCAAATACTCAAGCGCTTGCAGCTTTTACAAAAAGGTCGCCTGACACTTGTTGACGGGGATGAGCAGCACAAGTTTGGCATGAGTGACGGTGTAAACGCCACCATTTATGTACACGACTCACGTTTTTACGGCGAAATAGCCTTTGGCGGCAGCATAGGCGCGGGCGAAGCTTACATGCTGGGTTATTGGTCAGCAGATAATCTTACCAATGTGATTCGTATGATGTGCATCAATCAATCTGTCATGGATACGCTTGAAGGTGGCTACCAATGGCTAACCAAGCCATTTTTGCAAGTATTACACTGGCTGAATAGCAACACTACTGAAGGTAGTCGCAAAAATATTGCAGCACATTATGATTTAGGTAACGACATGTTTGCCCTGTTTTTAGATCCAACCATGATGTATTCAAGCGCGATTTTTAACGCAAATACACCCAATCTACAAGCGGCTTCTGAACTTAAACTTAAAACCATCTGCGATAAACTAGACATAAAATCTACAGATCATGTAGTCGAAATCGGTACTGGCTGGGGCGGCTTTGCCATATATGCAGCTACGCATTATGGCTGCCGTGTCACCACTACTACTATTTCAAAACAACAATATGAGTTAGCAAAAGCTAGAGTAAAGGCTGCAGGCTTAGAAGATAAAATCACTCTATTACTTGAAGATTATCGCCATCTAACTGGTACTTTTGATAAGTTAGTTTCTATTGAGATGATTGAAGCGGTTGGGCATCAGTTTTATGACACCTATTTTGCTAAAGTTGGCTCACTGCTTAAAGCAGATGGCTTAGCATTGATACAAGCCATCACTATTGCAGATCAACGCTATGAAAATGCAAAAAAATCCGTCGATTTTATCCAACGCTATATATTCCCGGGCTCATGCATTCCTTCAAATACTGCCATGCTCAATAGCGTGACTAAAACGAGCGATTTGCGATTATTTGATTTGGAAGATATTGGGCCACATTACGCAACCACACTGAGAATTTGGCGGGAAAACTTTTTTGCTAATATTAAAGAAGTCCGCAAGCTTGGTTACACAGAAGAGTTCATCAAAATGTGGGATTTTTATTTAAGCTATTGCGAAGGCGGCTTTATGGAGCGCGCTTTAGGCGACGTGCATTTGTTATTAGCCAAGCCAGAAAATCGAAGAGAGGCATTAATTTAAACTTATAATAATGTTAAAGTGAAGACTTAAACAGATATGAGTAAATGCAATGATTATTGACACGATTGACAATATACAACGTTATGCAGCCATCCACCCGTCATTTCCTCATGTGTTTGAATACATCAAAAACACAGATTTATTAGCGCTACCAAATGGCAAACATGCCCTCTTAAACGGTGATATATTTGTGCTCATTCAACGTGGAATTGGGCAAACTAAAGCTGAATCTAAGCTTGAATGTCACCGCAAATACATCGACATTCAACTGGTACTTGATGGCACAGATGAAATGGGCTGGAATCCGCTTGCAGACTGCCAACAAGCGATTGATACTTTCAATACCGCTAATGACGTGCAGTTCTTTGAAGATGCTCCGCTGAATTGGCTTGCTACGCCCACTAATAAATTTTGTATATTTTTCCCCGAAGATGCCCATTCAGGCATGGTTTCAGAGCATCATCTGCACAAAGCGGTTTTTAAAATCGCAGTAAACCCTATAAATCAGCCTTAAGCACTGACCTATAATGCAATCTCCTAGTAATACTGCCAACATCGAATGGCGCGATGGCCAGCCGTACGCAAGCGAATTCCAAGACGTGTACTTCTCCACAGATAATGGCTTGCTGGAAACAGACTATGTATTTTTGCAAGGCAATCATTTAGCAGAGCGTTGGATCAATTCTGACTTGCAAACTTTCAACATCGCGGAAACTGGCTTTGGTACTGGCTTAAACTTCTTATGTGCTGTCAACGAATGGTTAAGCACAAGCCCTATGAATGCAAAACTGCATTATATTAGCGCAGAAAAATATCCGCTTAACTTGCAAGACATCAGTACAGCCTTAAACCTTTGGCCACAACTCAAAACAGTTAGCGAGCCGCTTTTAGCTCAATATGAAAATCTAATTAATGGCACTAACACAATCCTCCTTTATGATAATCGCGTGCAGCTAAGCCTTTTAATTGGCGATGCCACAGCATGCTTTAGCAAAGTCACCAGTCAAGTTGATGCTTGGTTTTTAGATGGCTTTGCGCCAGCTAAAAACCCTGACATGAGGCAAATAGAACTGTTTCAGCAAATGGCTAGGTTATCAAACACGGCAACCACATTTGCAACCTTTACCAGTGCTGGCGGCGTGCGGCGAGGTTTAATAAG
>JANLZY010000321.1:0-4774 GCA_031359365.1 Methylotenera sp.
AAAGCGTTTAATGCGCTCTTTCACCAAATCTAGGGCTTCTAGCGACATGCCCCATACTTTTTTGGCTGCGTCAAATCCCAGCGCCTTTTCAATGACGTCTTGCTCGCATGCAAGGCCTGCAATAATTTGCCCACCATTGCGACCACTAGCGCCCCAACCTATATGCTTAGCTTCCAGCACAACGACTGAGTAACCACGATCTGCTAGCTCTATCGCGGCAGATAGTCCGGCAAAGCCACCCCCAACCACGCAAACATCAGCTTCGATATTTGACTCAAGTTTAGAATAAATAGGCTGTTCGTTCGCACTCGCCGCGTAATATGAGTTTTGTGTAAGTTTTAATTCTGTAGCGGCAGACATTCCCTTTTACCCTTCTACTAACGATCTTTACTACTAATCATCTTCTCGACTAGCCGATTTTGAACTAAGTTCTTTTTGCAACAATACGCCCGCACAGCCATGTCCATATTAAAGTTGCGGCAGCATTTGAAGTTAATTCAGCATGATCATAAGGCGGAGATACTTCACATAAATCCATGCCTACCCAGTTCAAATCGTGCCAAACTTCTAGCAATGTCATGGCTTGTGCAGTGGTTAATCCGCCAACTTCTGGTGTGCCTGTACCTGGTGCAAATGCTGGGTCTAATGCATCAATGTCGAAGCTTAAATATAAAGGCGGATTACCGGCTTTTGCCATGCGTTCGCGCACTTCATCAATCACGCTTTGCAAGCCTGCGCCATCTTTGCCCCGTAGTTCACGTGCGGTGAAGATTCTGCCGCCTTGATCATTTACAAATTCGCGGGCAGCACGCTCACCAGATGAACGTATGCCTATTTGTATAAAGCATTTAGGATCAACCAAACCTTCGGTAATCGCTTCATACACCCAAGTGCCATGACCAGAAGGTTCGCCAAAATGACTTTCCCAAGTATCACAGTGGGCATCAAAATGAATGCAAGCGAGCGGCTGCTTGTAATGTGCGAAATAAGCACGTAACAAAGGCAAGGTAATGGAGTGGTCGCCACCCAACCAAACCATCTCGTATTGACCAATTAACGCACTAGCTTGTGGCATAAGCGCAGCGCGCATGCTTTCAAGACTAGTATTGGGTAGCAATAAATTCCCTAAATCCAAGGTATTGTCGACAGGGGTAACATCAAATAATGGATGCTCATCTCCGCATAGCATATGACTGGCTTGGCGTATAGCATTGGGTCCAAAACGCGCACCAGGGCGATTGGTCACGCAGCCATCCCACGTAATACCCGCTACGGCGAAAGTTCCCGCGGCTCTTTTTTGCGCAGACTCATTTTCTGAAATAGGCAAATTTGTGATTGGTAGGCCGAGAAAACCTCCTGTAGCGCTAAATGCAAAACCGTGATCCATAAGCCTCCTCCATCAATTCAATTAATTTACCATTAGCATACAGTTATACAAAATATTTGTACGCATTTTTTATGCATAAGATTCATTAAATGTTAAACTAAATCTTTGGTTTAACAAATAGAGCCAATTTAGCATTTTTGTTAGAACCACTTTCTTAATTTTTAAAGCTCAAAATTTTAAATTTAAAGTTGCTCATCATGTTAAATCCCAACTTAATCACTAACGCTCACGCCCTGCTAGCAAGTGAGCGCGCCAACTACATGAAGTTGCACCCTAAGTCCGTCGAATTGTCAGCCAAGGCTAACCAACACTTTCTGTATGGTGTGCCTATGCATTGGATGAACGATTGGGGCACACCTGTTCCACTATTTGTAAACCATGCCGCAGGCGCACATTTTATCTGTGCAGATGGGATTGATTACACCGACTTCTGTTTGGGCGATACCGGCGCCATGTTTGGGCATAGCCCTGCACCAGTGGCTAATGCAATCGCCGCACAAGCTAGTCGTGGCTACACGGCGATGTTGCCGTCAACACTCACGCCTGATATTGGTGAGACTTTAAGCGATTTTTTTGGTTTAGATTATTGGCAGCTTGCCACCACAGCGACAGATGCGAATCGCTTTGTATTGCGCTGGGCACGTGCGGTGACTGGTCGCAGCAAGCTATTAGTGTTTGATGGTTGCTATCATGGAACAATAGATGACACTGAGATAGATGTTGTTAACGGCAAAACCATTAACCGCGCCAGTTTATTAGGTCAAGTGTACGATTTAGGCATGCATACTGTGGCAGTGCCATTTAACGACTTAGCCGCCGTTGAACGCGAATTAGCTAAAGGCGATGTCGCAGTGCTACTCACTGAACCAGCGCTCACTAACTGTGGCATGGTGTTACCGCACGCAGGTTTTATTGAAAGTTTACGCGCACTCACCTCAAAATACGGGACATTATTAACGCTTGATGAAACCCACACAATATCAACAGCACGCGGTGGTTGGGCTAAAGCCAATCAGGTCAGACCTGATTTCCTAGTCGTGGGCAAACCCATCGCGGGAGGCTTACCAGCGGCGGCTTATGGCTTTAGCGAGAACATGGCAACCAGAATGAAAGCAGCCAAAGACAACGCACCTGCTGGGCATTCTGGCATAGGTACGACTTTATCTGGCAATATGATGACACTAGTGGCTATCAACGCGACATTACGCGACACTGCTACCGACGCAGCATACCAACACATGCTTGCTCTAGCAGCCAAGCTAGAAACTCAATTAAATCAGGTAATTAAAGCTTATGGCTTGCCATGGAATATTAGCCGCATGGGGGCTCGGCTCGAGTTGCAATTTTGTGCAAACCCGCCCAGCAATGCTGCAGAAGCACGCGCGGCACAAAACGACACCATAGAATCCGCCATACATTTATATTTGCTCAATCGCGGCGTTTTACTCACACCATTTCACAATATGATGTTGATTTGCCCCGCAACAACAGAGGCTGATATTGAAAAATTAGTACGAATATTTAATGAATTTTTAAAAGATCTTTTAAAAGGGATTGCGCAATGAATAAAACAATAAATGATGTGATTGACTTTGCCACCAATAAAGTAGAAGTTGAACTTAGCACAGTGCCGCAAGAACGAGTAGTAGCAGGCGTTGCTAGCGATGCCAAGACCAAAATCACCATGGAAACATACAACCACTACACAGACCCTACTGAACATTTTTTTGCCGGCATTTGGCATTCTAGTGTAGGTGCTAAAACTGTCAATTATACCGAGGAAGAAGTTTGCGTTATTTTAGAAGGCCGCGTGCGCTTAACCGATGTTAATGGAAATGCCAAAGAGTTTGGTGCTGGCAGTATTTTTGCGCTGCCAGCTGGATTTAAAGGCACTTGGGAAACTTTAGAGGCTATTAAGAAGGTTTATGTGATTTGGCAAAACTAGGACGTAATAGGAAAAGCATAGCATTTGAAAAGTTTAGATTATTCGTATTTTTATTTATAAAAAGGAACCTCACATGACTTTGCATCAATGGCGCCAACGTTTAATTCCAGCCCTAGTTTTATTTGCAATGGCACCTTTAACCGTTATTGCCGCGACAGAAAAAGTATTAAATATTAACAACTGGGCGGAGTACATTAGTGAAAATACCGTCAAGAACTTTGAGAAGGAAACGGGCATTAAAGTACGTTATGACAACTTTGATTCCAACGAAGTATTGCTCGCTAAAATGCTCATCGGCAAAACTGGCTACGATATCATCGTGCCATCTTCCGACTTCGGCCGCATGATGATAGATGACGGTAAAGTACAAAAACTAGACCGCAAGAGGCTTACAAACTGGAGTAATTTAAACCCAGCGGTTATGCAACAAATGGCTAAGCTAGACCCAAAAAACCAATACATGGTGCCATGGCTAGGGGGTTCAGTGAGTGTGGGTTATAACGTAGATAGAGTAAAAGCTGCACTTGGCACAGAGCCTATTCCAGCTAACCCTTTTGAGTTGATGTTCAATCCAAAATACACGTCTAAGCTTAAAAAATGCGGAATCTCCATGCTCGACAGCGCCAGCGATGTATTTCCTTCTGCGCTTATTTACGTAGGCAAGCCAGCCTTTAGTAACAACTCTGCTGATTATAAAGTGGCTGCAACTATGCTGCAAAAAGTGCGTAAAGATATTAAGCTTTTCACAAACAACGGACACATTACAGATTTAGCAGCAGGCAATATTTGTGTGGCACTAGGTTATGGTAGCGACTTTAACAATGCAGCATTGAAGGCTAAAGAAGCTAAAAATGGTATCCATATTGAAGCGCCACTACCGCCAAACGGCATGCAATTTGGCTTTGAATCGATGATGATTCCAGCAGATGCCCCGCATCCTGAAAATGCTTTACTTTGGATGAATTACATTCTGCGCCCACAAGTACAAGCAGAAATTACCAACTACACTATGTTTACCAGCCCCAATTTAGCAGCACGTAAATATATAGATCCAGACGTACTAGCCAACAAAATCGCGTTTCCACCGAACGACTACTTAACAAGCAAAGCGCAGTTTTACCAAGTGCGCAGCAATGCTACGCGCAAGGTGATGACTAGAGCATTTACTAAGTTGAAATCTGGGCTTTAACAATTCTATTTAAAAATTTTAAGTTTTTTAGGAGGGGATCCAACTTAGGGACATAGCATGCCAAATATGAAGGTTTGATTACATCATAACTATAAGGCAGAAAAGCTATACTCATCCGCGCTAGAATTGATGCACTTCAATATTAAGTAGAGTACAAGCATGTCTAAATATAAAAAGCTTTTAATAGTAATATTTGCTCTTGCCTCAGCATTTGGCTCTTCTGCAAATGCTGGAGCCAATATAGTTACCTTTG
>JANLZY010000058.1:0-5556 GCA_031359365.1 Methylotenera sp.
GCCCTATCAAGCAGCGATGGAAGCTGCCGACGAAATTGGCTTAGCCGTGATTGCCACTACATTTACCCTGATTGCCGTATTTTTACCTACTGCATTTATGAGCGGTATCCCAGGTAAATTCTTTAAACAATTTGGCTGGACTGCGGCTTTTGCCATCTTTGCATCACTTGTGGTGGCGCGTGTGCTCACACCAATGATGTCAGCTTACCTGCTCAAACCAAACAATACCCATCAAGAAGATGGCGCAATTATGCGCACCTATTTACGTTGGAGCCATTGGTGCTTGCAACACCGATTAATTACAGTGATTGCAGCTATATTATTTTTATTTGGCTCAATTAAACTGATTCCATTGCTACCTACTGGCTTTATTCCTGCGGATGATAGCTCACAGACGCAAGTTTACTTAGAGCTTGCCCCTGGCTCAACATTAGAACAAACCAAGCAATCAGCCGAAGAAGCACGACAAATCATCAAAAGTATTGCCCATATCAAAACAATCTATACAGCTATTGGTGGCGGCAGCGCAGGTACCGATGCTTTTGTGAGTACTGGCGCTGCTGAAACAAGACGTGCAACACTGACTATTGCGCTAGATCCTCGCTCTGAAAGACCTCCTAAGCAAGAAATTGAAAGCCATATTCGTGATGCACTCACTAATCTAGCAGGTGTCCGTAGCAAAGTTGGCTTAGGCGGCTCAGGTGAAAAATATATACTGATGTTGAGTGGTGATGATTCTGCTGCCTTACAAGAAGCGTCTAATGCCGTTACACAAGATTTACGTACGATTCCTGGCATAGGCAATATTGCCTCTAGCGCAACGCTCATTCGCCCTGAAATGATCGTGCGTCCAGACTTTAGTAAAGCTGCCGACTTAGGCGTAAGTAGCAATGCGATTAGTGAAACATTGCGTATCGCCACCGATGGCGATTATGATTTTTCTGTGGCTAAGTTGAATCTTAGTCAGCGCCAAGTGCCTATTGTCGTCCAGCTATCAGATGAAGCACGTAAAGATCAAAGCATATTAGAACATTTAACCGTGCCCGGTTCTAAAGGCCCCGTCATGCTCGCGCAGGTAGCAGACTTTAATCTAGAGGGCGGCCCGGCAGTGATAGACCGCTATGACCGCACACGTAACGTGCAGATTGAAGTTGAGCTATCTAAACTTACTTTAGGCGATGTTACCGAAGCGGTAAAACACCTACCTAGCTTACAAAAGCTACCTGCAGGTATTAAACAAACTGAAATCGGTGATGCAGAAGTCATGAATGAGTTATTTGGCAGCTTTGCATTAGCAATGCTCACCGGCGTACTATGTATCTACATTGTATTGGTTATTTTGTTTAAAGACTTTTTACACCCATTTACCATTTTGGTCGCACTACCCTTGTCTTTAGGTGGTGCATTTGTGGCACTTTTAGTCGCAGGCAAAAGCTTTTCTATGCCTTCACTTATTGGGCTGGTCATGCTCATGGGTATCGCCACTAAGAACTCAATCTTGCTGGTGGAATATGCCATCGTAGCGCAACGCGACCATGGCTTAAGCCGCTTTGACGCCCTAATAGACGCCTGCCACAAACGTGCAAGACCGATTGTGATGACCACCATCGCCATGGGTGCAGGTATGCTACCCATTGCAGCTGGCTGGAGTGCTGGTGACACCTCATTCCGCTCACCTATGGCTGTCGCTGTGATCGGTGGTTTAATGACTTCTACTCTATTAAGCCTATTAGTGATTCCATCAGTATTTAGCTATGTGGATGATGTTAAAAATTTCTTTAAGCGCAGGTTTGAATAGTTAGATTCTAGTTATTGGGCTTGAAATTAATAAATTTAGTTCTACAAATAAACGAAGATATCAAAATGGAAAATCTCAGTGACATTATTTGATGAAATCATTACCCTTCTTAGTGATAGAAATGGCTCTCTAACAGATGCTTTGCTTAAGACCAAAGTATTAATGCATAAAATTGGTCACAAAGAACTAGCTGATTGGGTAAACGATGAACTTAACGGCTATCCTGTAGGTAAGCCTGTACCTCATTATCGTATTGTGCATTCTAGACTGGTTGGTAATCTTCAGAATGTGGCTTATTTACAGTCAAATATTGAGCTTCCTACTGGCCATCTATCTGAAAAATTGCGTAAAAATTTCCATGAAAATCATATAACTCAATCAATTAGTGTAGTCGAGCAGCTTGCTAGCAACACGAAGGGGCATCTTACGGTTCCTATCACTCCGGAGTTTCATCACAAGATCGATGAAGTACTTGACGGATACTGGGTTCAAAAAATGTGGATTCAGATAGAGCCTACTCAACTTTTGAATGGTCTAACAGAGATACGATCGAGACTTCTTGATTTTGTACTCGGCCTACAAGACAAGTTAGGTGATATTGACGATAAAGATATAAAGGAAGTGGCGAAGAGTATTGATGCACCAGCTATGTTTCAACATATGGTAGTTGGTGACAATGCTACTTTTGTAATTGGTAATCACAACTCCACAAATATAAAAAATAAAATTAAGAAGGGTGACTTTGAGTCTTTGGCATTGGCCTTATCGGAGGAAGGTATTGAAAAAACTGACATAGTCTTGTTAAAAACAGCCATTGATAAAGATGGCATGGAAGTTATAAATGCAAATAACTTTGGTCCAGAAGTTAAAGGCTGGTTCAAAATCATGTTAGGTAAAGTTATAGATGCCTCTTGGAATGTTGAGCTCGGAGTTGCGGCTGGATTGTTAACTGAGGCTTTAAAGGCTTACTATTTCTAATTATAAAATCTTAGGCTTTTCGTCAGGGTACGCCTGCAGGTAAATCGCTAAATCCTCATCTAGCGTATCCCAATTGATAGTCTTGGCTACCTTGGTATACACCCAATGAATAATAGGATTTTTATGCGTGCAGTAATTGGTGAAGGGCACTAACTGGTTGCCCAACTCAATTTTTGCGGAATAACCTGTTTGCCCGCTTTGTATGGACTTTGCTTTGATTGAGGCTGTCCAATCAACTGCGGCTTCCCATAATCTGAAGTATAAAAACCACTCTTTTGGTTTTGTGTATTCGATGCCGATGAATTTATTAATGACATGGTCGCCCATTGCAAAGCAAAGCATAAACGCAACCACTCGCTTGCTTTCGCGCTCTTTTAGCACCAAAAAATAAGAGTGTTTTTCAGCAGCGATTAAATCAAAAAACTTGCGATTTAATCGCTCGAATTTGGTTGAGCCTTTTTCATAGGTTTGCCAAAACAGGTTAAAAATCTCATCCATTATGGCATTATCTGGCTGCTGAATGACTTCTACATCCACAGGTGCGCCTGCCGCAGCTTTTAATTTCTTTTTTAACTTATTGCGGCGTGACGATTTAAGGGTGCTTAAATAGCCTTCTTTGGTTGAGTTTGGTAGCTCCACCACAGTACCGGGGAAGCTGACTAATGGGAATAAGTTAGACGGGAATGCGGCAAAGTCTGGTGCATACTCCTGCGGAAAATCTTTCCAAACGCGCATAGATGCATTGAGCTTTCTAGCTTGAAGCACCATTGAGTCATTGACAAGACGTAGCACTTCAACACGATTGACGTTATTGAGCATGCCTACCCTGCCCTCATCGCTGCAAGGTGAGCCGATAAATAGCGTGCGTTGGTACAAAGCGGATGGTATGGCTTTTCCAACAATATTTGCTAATGGCAATAGTGGTGCTGGCAATACTAATCGCATCGGCACGTTCATAACAAAAGCTGGTGCTATTGCGATTGGGCCGTTGGCATCGCTGACTTGTGCGTATAAAAATGTAAATTGGTCGGCAATACCGCATTGCTCAAGTGCTTTGTACCACCAGCGACCTTCAAAGGGCGCAGGAAAGCAGGCTTCCCATAACTCAGAGGCAATCTCTGATTCAGAATTCAACCAGTTAATCGTATATTCAACCAATTACGCGTTCCAATACTTCACAAATCTTCAAAAAATCGTCCTCTTCCAGCCACGGGCTATTGGTGATGGTTAATGTGCGCGCTGCAAAGTCTTGTGCATTGGGCGCTTTAACTTCACTAAACGGCAAATAATCATAATCACTCAAAGCATGTATGAATAGGCGTCCTACGCCCAGCTTGGCTGACCAAAGCTCTGCCAAAGCAGCATCTCGCGATTGTTGCGTAGGCATTAATACCAAAAGATATGGCCATGTGCCTGCATCACCTTCGGCATCATCTATCACGTTTACACCAAGTATTTTTCTGAGTTGCGCCTTACGGCTAAGCGCTTGCTTGCGGCAGGCCTCATGGAAATCGGGCAATCTCTTTAAGGCTTTTGCACCGATGGCTTTACGCCAACACCCTACATGATGTACTGGGAAGTCGGCTAAACAGTCATCCCCTACCGCCTCAATTAACTTACCTTGTTGGAGGTTCTTCCGTAATGACATGCCAAAAACAAGTCCTAAACCTAGCGGCCGATAAAATACATAATAGCCAATCAGGCCTAATAATCGCTGTATTTCCCATGTCAGCTTAAAAGGCACGATTTCAACATGGATGGTTTTTAACGCCTCTCGTACTTCACTTTTACGTGCAATAACTGCACCACCACCGTAAATGGTTAAGCCCTTACCTACACCTAAACTATAACAGCCAACATCACCAAGCGTACCAACCAACTGCCCCTGCCAAAGCGCGCCTAAAGCTTGCGCTGCATCTTCCACCACATAGGCACCACATTTTTGCGCGATTTTCATAATGCTTGCTAGGTCTGCAACGCGTCCACCAAGGTGTGTAGGCATAATCGCCAAGGTATCTTCATCACAAGCGGCTTCAAGCGAAGTTAAGCAAAAATCAAAATGATTTTTTTTAGTATCACAAATAATTGGTTTTAGTCCGCAACGCAAAATAGCGAGCGGCACGAATGGGCAAGTGTATGCGGGAATAATGACGGAGCGGCGATTACTTAAGTGCTTGAGTGCTGCCAGTGCGACCATAATAGCCGCCGTGCCTGAACTTTCAATTTGTACACATTCTTGCTGTAAAAAAACCGCTAAACCTTCTTCAAGCGAAGTTTTACTTGGTAAAAAATCCAACATTGAAAGAGGCAAGCCAGCAGTTGGTGGCGGTTCATGAAATAAATGAGCCATGTTGCTTTGCTTTAATTACGCTTTATTCATGAGGATGCTAATCATGGGGATGCTTAGCCTCACTTAGACTCAAAAATACAATGCCAACCATGATACTCACAGCACCTAGTAATTGCATAGTGGTCAGCTTTTCACCAAAATAGTTGGCTGAAATCAGCAATACTGGAATTAGCCCTAAATGCGAAGCTGCAAACGCAGGGCCAACTGGGGCGTGCTTTAACAAAGTCATCCAAGCAAAAAATGCCCCTATGTAACCTAGCACAGCCGCGTATAACCAAGGGTTGTGCAGCACAACTAGTAACCAATCTACACTCATGACAAATGCGCCAGCTTGCACAGATGCAAGTTTAATAGAAACCTGCGTTAAGGTATCAAAAGCGATTAAAATTGCAAAGCCGATGGCATAGAAATATAGCTTCTTCACGCGTAG
>JANLZY010000065.1:0-2170 GCA_031359365.1 Methylotenera sp.
GTACGCGGTCTTTACTCTCTTTTACCTCAGCCTCTGGCAAACCTACAATTGTAAAACTCGGTAAACCGTTTGCCAAATGCACCTCAACCACCACCTCTGGCGCATCCATGCCATTTAGTGCACGGCTATATAAAACCGCTAAACTCATTGCTGATGCTTTTGCAGCGACTCTAACTCAGCTAATTTCGCCTCTAACTGATTAAGCTTTTCACGCGTATTGCGGAGTACTTCTGCTTGCACATCAAACTCCTCGCGTGAAACTAGCTCCATTTTGGTGAGCATGCCCTTTAATAGTGCATGAATATTCTTCTCTGCATCACCTATTGGAGAATCCTTAACTATATCTTTGATTTTATTAGATATTTCACTTAACTTATCTGTGCTAAACATGTTTTTTCCTTTAGTTTCAAGTACTAGTTTATCAGCTTTTGATGCATATATATATAACTCTGCTCCAATAGCATCATTCCTATCATACTGATTACAAACAAAATTTATATTGGCACGCGACTTGCTTTCCATACCAAAGAATATTATTTATTCGTTTATTAATTAGGGGAATGCAATATGCGTAAATCATTATTATCTGTGGCAGTTTTAGCTGCACTATCAATTCCGTCAATATCTTTTGCTGAAGATGCTGCGCCAGCTGCGACATCACCTCATACTTTTACATACAACATTGGCTTATATAGCCAATATGTATTCCGTGGTTTAACACAAACTGGTGAGAATGCAGCAATTCAAGGTGGTGTTGATTACGCCCATTCAAGCGGTTTTTATGCAGGTGCATGGGCTTCTAACATTAGCTGGCTAGAAGACTTTGGTTCATACAACCGCTCAAGCTTAGAATTAGATCTTTACGGTGGTTATGCTAATACTATTGGCGATACTGGTGTTGGTTACAATGTCGGCTTGCTTCAATATGTTTACCCAGGTGACAAAAAAGCTGGCGCCACTCCAGCTGGCACTACAGAAGTATATGGCAGCTTAAGTTACAAATGGATAAGTGCTAAAGTGTCTGTAGTGGCTTCAGCCAATGCGTTCGGCAATGCAGATGCTGACGGTACTTGGTATGCAGAGTTAAATGCAAACTACCCAATTGCTGATACGGGCATTACTGTTAATGGTCATATTGGCAGACAAGATTACTCTGGCACAGTCGCTGGTACAAGCAATAGTCAGTATAACTACACTGACTGGAAACTTGGCGCGACTAAATCTTGGAGTAATGGTGTAAATGTAGGCGCCTACTACACAGATACTAACGCTCAAGTCACACCTTATACATTGGCTGGTGAGAATATTGCCGATAATCAATTTGTAGTTTTTGTACAAAAAACATTCTAATTTTACAAACGCGTGACTGGAAAGTGTAAACTTTTCATCACGCAATTCTACTCAACTAGGAGACACACATGAAATTTGTATCCGCAATTATCAAGCCATTTAAGCTTGACGAGGTGCGCGAAGCCCTCTCAAACATTGGCGTGCAGGGCATCACCGTGACTGAAGTAAAAGGTTTCGGCCGTCAAAAAGGCCACACTGAGCTATACCGTGGCGCAGAGTATGTGGTAGATTTTTTACCTAAAGTTAAATTAGAAGTCGCGATTGACGATGACTTACTTGACCAAGTGATTGAAGCAATAGAAAAATCAGCTGCTACAGGCAAAATCGGTGACGGTAAAATTTTCGTTACCAATTTAGAACAAGCAATTCGCATTCGTACCGGTGAAACCGGCGTAGAGGCTCTATAAGGGGATCATGATGAAAAAATTACTCTCGATGTTTGCATTAGTCTCGGCACTTGGATTAGGTTTTACAGCCAATACTTTTGCTGAAGATGCTGCACCAACGGCTCCTGCTGTTACAACAGCCGCTCCTGAAGCAGCACCAGTGGCTGCAGCCCCAGTAGCGGCTGAAGCGGCTCCTGCCGCTGTGGTTGCTGCTCCTGCACCAGTGCCTAACAAGGGCGATACTGCTTGGATGATCGTTGCAACAATATTAGTTTTAATGATGTGCGTACCAGGCTTAGGTCTATTCTACGGCGGTATGGTTCGCCAAAAGAACATGCTTTCAGTGTTGATGCAAACATTCATGATTACCTGCGTACTTGGCATACTCTGGGCTTTATATGGCTACAGCGTTGCATTTACTGAAGGTAATGCCT
>JANLZY010000079.1:0-2986 GCA_031359365.1 Methylotenera sp.
TCGATACCACCTGGCAAGCCAATGAACACACCAAAGTCAGTGATAGACTTGATTTGACCTGAAACGATATCACCTTTGTGATGTGTTGCAGAGAAATCATCCCATGGGTTAGCTTTACATTGTTTCATACCCAATGATAGACGACGACGAGCTTCGTCGATTTCAAGAATCATTACTTCAACTTCGTCGCCTAATTGAGCGATTTTGCCTGGGTGAATGTTTTTGTTAGTCCAATCCATTTCTGAAACGTGAACTAAACCTTCGATACCTGGTTCGATTTCAACGAATGCACCGTAGTCAGTCAAGTTTGAAACTTTACCGAATAGACGTGTTGAAACTGGGTAACGACGAGTTAATGCAACCCATGGATCGTCGCCTAATTGTTTGATACCTAATGAAACACGGTTTTTCTCTTGATCGAATTTCAAGATTTTCGCTTCAACTTCTTCACCTACTGTTAACACTTCAGATGGGTGTTTTACACGACGCCATGCTAAGTCAGTAATGTGTAGTAAGCCATCGATGCCGCCCAAATCAACGAACGCACCGTAGTCTGTAATATTTTTAACAATACCTTTAACCACTGCACCTTCAGCCAATGTACCCATTAAGGCATCACGGTCTGCACCAGCGCTAACTTCCATTACTGCACGACGTGAAACAACGATGTTGTTACGTTTGCGATCGATTTTGATTACTTTTAGGTCACATTCTTTGTTTTCAAAAGGAGTAGTGTCTTTTACAGGACGTACATCAACCAATGAACCTGGTAAGAATGCCATAATGCCGTTTACAGAAACGCGTAAACCACCTTTAACTTTACCGCTAACGAAACCTTTAATGATACGGCCTTCGTTCATTGCGTCCTCTAAATCTAACCATGTTTCCATGCGTTTTGCTTTTTCGCGTGAAAGCAATGTTGAACCGAAACCATCTTCCAATTTTTCGATTAACACTTTTACGAAGTCACCAACTTGAACTTCGATTTCGCCTTGAGCGTTTTTGAATTCTTCAGCAGCGATAACGCTTTCTGATTTTAGACCAGCATTAACAATCACGTGATCTTGGTCAACTGAGATAACCTCAGCTGTAATCACTTCACCAGAACGCATTTCTTGGTGAGCTAAGCTTTCTTCAAAAAGCGCAGCAAAAGATTCCATCGGTGAAGCAGTAGAGTTAGAAGTAGAAGCCATTAAATAAAATTACCTAAAAAATAATCCCACCTAGCAGTGGGGTGATTAAAAAACCTGCGAATTAATGTAAAACGCAGACGAAAAATTCTTTAAAATTGCAAAGAATAGAATTATAACTAAAACATTGAAAAATAAAAGACTATTCGCTAAATTTATTAGTAATTTTCTAATAAAAACAGTATAAAAATTTAAGTTTTTGGCAGAATTTGGTATTTTTGCAAAATATAGTCAACAGCGTCCGAAATACCTACATTATCTGTCTCAAGCAAAATCGCATCGTCAGCCATGAGCAATGGTGCACTTGCGCGGCCTTTATCTCTTGCGTCACGTTCAGTTAAGTCTTGCAGGATGTTTTCATAATTGGCTGGTTGATTCTTACCTAGCAGTTGTTTATAACGACGCAGGGCGCGAGTTTCAGTGCTTGCAGTGAGGAATACTTTCAATTCAGCCTTTGGAAATATTACTGTTCCCATGTCTCGACCATCCGCAACTAGGCCTGGCGCTTTACAAAAACTATGTTGCATATCGACTAAAGCTGCACGTAAAGGCGCATGTACTGCAACCTGCGAGGCACCTTTACCCATTTCTTCAGTACGTATCTCGTTGGAAACATCCTGATTATTGAGTAAAACTTGCTCATTGTTAAATTCAATTTTGAGTGTTTTAGCGCATGTGGTGACGGCTAAGGCAGCACTCCAATCTACATTGTTTTGCTGTGCAGCAAAAGCAACGATGCGATATAACGCACCCGAATCTAAGTAATGAAAGCCAAGTTTGTTCGCGACGAGCTGCGCTACCGTGCCTTTACCAGAGGCAGATGGACCATCGATAGCGATGACAGGAAAATGATTCATTTATTTGGCTATATTCATTTAACGATGCTCGCAAATTGCGCAAAGTAATCTGGGAATGTTTTATTCACGCACTTAGGATCGTTAATGGTAATTGGCACGCCGCCCAGTGAAACAAGTGAGAAGCACATTGCCATGCGATGGTCATCATAAGTATCAATCACAGCATTTGGTGTTAGTTGAGCAGATGGCGTGATTTTAATATAGTCAGCGCCTTCTTCTACAATCGCACCGACTTTACGTAGTTCAGTTGCCATCGCTGCGATACGGTCGGTTTCCTTTACGCGCCAACTGGCGATGTTGCGTAAGGTTGTGGTGCCTTCGGCGAATAGGGCTAGGATAGCTAAGGTCATTGCGGCGTCTGGGATATGGTTGCAATCGAGGTCGATAGCTTTAAGTTTTCCAGTAACTGGTTGGCGAGCTCCAATATGGCTAGGTTCATGGGCTACATCACCCCTAGAATAATAGAAAATGTCGGCGCCCATCAATTCTAGGGCCTCTGAAAATTTCACGTCACCTTGAATGCTATCTTTGCCAATCCCATATACCTCAACATAACCACCAATTGCACCTGCAGCCAGAAAGTATGAGGCACTTGAAGCGTCGCCTTCAACTTCAACCAAAGTAGGGCTTTGGTAGCAGCTATCAGCGCCAACGGTGAACTTTTGCCAACCTACACGTTGCACATTTACACCAAAGCGTGCCATTAAGTTAAGTGTAATTTCGATATAGGGTTTTGAAATGAGCTCGCCAACGACTTCAATGGTTGCTTGTTGTTTTGTAAGTGGTAAAGCCATTAGCAGTGCAGTTAAGAATTGACTTGAAACATCACCACGAATTTTAATTGGCTGGCTTAAATCTAGTTTTGCAGGAGATATTTTTAATGGAGGTAAGCCATCGTTACCTAAGTATTCAATATTTGCACCTGCTTGGCGCAGGGCA
>JANLZY010000157.1:0-4206 GCA_031359365.1 Methylotenera sp.
TTTATGCTAACTTTGCCTATGGTCATGCAACACGTAAAAATAATACTTACGGTTCTGCAGGCGCTGCACAAGACTTAGCTTTAAACTTAAAAGACTTTGATTTGATACAATTAGATTTAACATACAAATTCTAATTAATAAGCTTAGTTAGTTTTAGTATATAAAGCCCGCTCTTGTAGCGGGCTTTTTCGTTTTACAACCTACCGTAACGTATTTCTCAAAAAGCACAATCAGGTATAATTCGCTTACACAGTTTTGAAAGGTAAACCGCATGTACCAACACCCATTACTTAATCGCGATAAGATGTCTCCGCAAGAGGCTTTGGATATTTTGATTGAAGGTAATCATCGCTTTACGCATAACCAAACTTCAAAAAAAGATTATCAGTCTTTAATTGAAATTACGAAAGATAAGCAACATCCATTTACTTCATTTTTAAGTTGCAGTGACTCTCGTGCACCTGTGGAGTTGTTGTTTGATCAAGCTTTGGGTGATGTATTTAGTGTGCGTTTGGCGGGTAATATTGCTTCAGATAATGGCATTGGTAGCTTAGAGTTTGCAAGTAAATACTTAGGTTCTAAACTGATTGTTGTGCTTGGGCATACGAGTTGCGGCGCGATAAAAGCCGCTTGCGATAATTTTAGAGAAGGCCATATTGGCGAGATTATTAATCACATTCGCCCAGCGGTTCGCCAAGAGAAAACGGTGCTGGAGTTGCGCGATTCAAGCAATGAAGATTTTGTAGCTAAAGTATGTGCGCAAAATGTTAGGGTGCAAATTAAGCAAATATTGCACAGCAGCGACATTATTGAAGATATGCTCAACGAGAAGAAAATAGGTTTGATTGGTGGTGTTTACGATATTTCCACTGGCCAAGTTAACTTTCTAGAAGACACCTTAAAGCTTTAAGATCTTGAAACTCTAAAAGCTTGAAGCTTTTAGCTGAAAAAGGTGCCAAATAAATAGAAGGCCTAGCGATGGCCTTCTTTTGCCATATTGATTGAATACTTTGGTATTTCAACCACTAAATCCTCTGTACCAACAAGCGCTTGGCAAGATAAGCGCGAGTTGGGCTCTAATCCCCAAGCTTTATCCAGTAAGTCATCTTCTTGATCATCTGATGGGTTAAGCGATTTAAAACCTTCACGCACAATCACATGGCAAGTCGTGCAGGCGCAGGCTTGGTCGCAGGCGTGGTCAATATCAATATGGTTTCTTAATAATACCTCACATATCGAATCGCCTGTTTTAGCTTCAATCGCTGCACCATCTGGGCAGAGTTCTACGTGTGGCAGTATGATTATTTGCGGCATTTTGTTTCCTTACTAAATTTTTCTGTAATTTCCGCCTACGCGAAAATGAAGGTCTTATAAGTTAATTGAATCTAAGTTTTTTCCGCTTAATGCATGGCTCACGCTAGCATTCATGCGGGCTGCAGCAAATGCTTCGGTTGCATGGTTTAAAGCATCTACGGCTTTGTTAATGGCTGCAGCATCTTCAGCTTGGCTAACTGTTTGCAGATTTTGTATTTCAGTTTCTATGGCTTGCTTTTCCTGCTCATTAATCAGATGGCCGTCCGCTGCTAGTGCCAACGTGACTGAATTAATAATGGCACCTGCCGATACGCGAGCTTCAGCCAACATACGTGCCACTTTGTCAGCTTCTGCACTGCCGAATGATGATTTCAACATATGCGTGATTTCATCTTCGCTCAGCCCATACGATGGTTTAACCACTACATGCGCTTCAACGCCGTTCGTTTGCTCACGAGCACTGACGGAAAGTAGGCCATCAGCATCTACCTGAAAAGTCACGCGTATACGTGCTGCGCCTGCCGCCATTGGTGGAATGCCGCGTAGCTCAAAACGTGCTAGGGAACGACAGTCGGCTACCAACTCGCGCTCGCCTTGCACCACTTGTATGCTCATAGCAGTTTGGCCATCTTTATAGGTGGTGAAGTCTTGCGCACGGGCAACGGGCAATGTACTATTACGTGGAATAATTCTCTCTACCAAGCCGCCCATGGTTTCTAAACCTAAAGAGAGCGGAGTAACATCTAGTAGCAATAAATCATCTTCACTGCGGTTACCTATCAAAGCATTGGCTTGAATCGCTGCACCAAGTGCCACCACTTTGTCTGGGTCTAAATTAGTCAGCGGTGTTTGTTTAAAGTATTCTTCAACTGCGTGTCTGACTTGTGGCATGCGCGTAGCGCCGCCTACTAGTACCACACCTTTAATATCTTCTAGCGTAAGTTGGGCATCGCGCATGGCTTTACGGGTAGGCGCAAGCGTTTTAATCACCAGTTGTTGTGTGAACTCTACAAATTGAGTCGCGCTGAGCGTGACATCAACTAACAACCCATTACTTAATCGGCACACAATCTGCGCTTCATGATTATCTGTTAACCATTCTTTTGCCTGACGCGCTTTGGTCAATAGCAAGCGTGTGTCATTCTCACTTAGTGGATTAAAGTCACTGGTACTTTCTCTAATTCTATCCAACACCCAGCAATAAATGCGGTGGTCGAAATCGTCACCACCAAGTGCAGAATCACCATTCGTCGCAAGCACTTCAAACACGCCTTTAGTCAGCTTGAGTATGGATATATCAAACGTGCCTCCACCTAAATCATAAATGACAAATGTGCCTTCCGCAGCGTTGTCTAAGCCATAAGCCACCGCAGCTGCGGTAGGTTCGTTGAGCAGGCGTAATACATTCAACCCAGCTAAGCGCGCGGCATCTTTTGTAGCTTGGCGCTGTGCATCGTCAAAGTAGGCTGGTACGGTAATGACCACACCAATTAAGTCGCCACCAAGTGATTTCTCAGCACGTGCTTTAAGTGTTTTCAAGATTTCAGCAGAGATTTCTACTGGCGTTTTTAAACCAGCGCGAGTTTGAATTTGTAATATTTTGGTTGAATCTGAGCTATCTACAAAGTTATATGGAATGTGGGCTCTATCTGCAATATCTTTTAGACTGCGCCCCATAAAACGCTTGGCTGAGGCAATGGTATTGACAGGATCGGCACTTTGTTGCGCTTGCGCATCGTGTCCAACAACTACTTCGCCCTCGGGCATATAGCGCACTACGGACGGCAATAGCGCATGACCATGCTCATCTTGCAGTACAGTTGCCATCCCACTTTTAACTGTGGCCACTAGGGAGTTTGTGGTACCTAGGTCTATACCCACTGCCAACTTGTGTTGGTGTGGTGCGGCACTCATGCCAGGTTCGGATATTTGCAGTAATGCCATTAGATAATTGCCATCAGTTTATTGCTATCTTAAATGTCTATTTGTTCTATTGCGCGATTAATGTCTTCAGACACTTTATCGATAAAAATGAGCTTACGAGTGGCATCAGTGGCAGCGGCATAATCTTTCTGCACATCTAGCAAACTAGTTAAGCTCTCTTGCAAGCTTTTTGCTTCAACTCGAATTTCAGCTAATAAGCTATCTAAAGTGCTGATATCTTTAGCTGATACTGCATCTTCCGTCGCTTCACGCCATTCCATTTGCTGCATCAAAAAGTCTGTAGGCATGGCTGTATTAGTTTCGCTAATCGCAGTGATGCCTTGCAACTCTAATAGATATTTAGCGCGATTAGCCGGATTTTTAAGACTTAGATAAGCTTCATTTGCTAGCGTTGCTTGTTGCATGGCACTTAATTTTTCTGCGGCTGGGGCAGTCACAAACCTGTCTGGGTGAGACTCAGATTGTATCTTGCGGAAATTGCTTTCTAGTGTGGCTAACTCAATATTAAAAATTGGTTCAAGTCCAAACAACTCAAAGTAATTCAAACTCACACTGTAAAGCTTTCACCGCAACCACATTCGTCTTTCACGTTGGGATTGTTAAACTTAAAGCCTTCATTTAAGCCTTCTTTGGTAAAGTCTAACTCTGTACCATCGATGTAAACAAGGCTCTTCGGATCAACAATCACTCTAACGCCGTGACTTTCAAATGCGGTATCTTCTGGATGCATCTCATCTACAAACTCCAGTGTATATGCCATACCTGAGCAGCCTGTGGTTTTAACGCCCAAGCGTAAGCCAATGCCTTTGCCGCGATTGGCAAGGAATTTTTCTACGCGGTTAGCCGCGGTTTCAGTCAGTGATATTGCCATAGTGCTACGCAGTCACTTTCGCAGCTTGTTTCGCTTTAATATCGGCTACTGCCGCTTTAATCGCGTCTTCCGCCAAT
>JANLZY010000195.1:0-2450 GCA_031359365.1 Methylotenera sp.
ATAACGCAATGGTACCCAGCATCGCGACGAAACCAAACGGCTTATCAAACGCCAGCAGTGCAATAGTGACACCAATTAAGCCCAAAGGTGCCGTGAGCAGGACTAAAAACACCCGTGAGAAGCTTTGTAATTGCAAAATCAGCAAGGTCAGCACGACCACTAAAAATAGCGGGAATCCTTTTGCTACTGATGCGCCACCTTTAGCGGACTCTTCCACCGCGCCACCTGTTTCTAATGTAATACCTAGCGGCAAGCTCGCTTTAATTTCGCCTAACTTCGCTTCAATTTGCGCTGACACTACTGGTGCTTGCAAGTGACCACGCAAATGAGCACGTACGGTGATGGATGGCACACGATTGCGTCGCCACATGGCGCCTTCCTCAAACTCTGAAGTAATCGTTGCAATTTGTGACAAAGGAACACTCGTACCATTTTGCGTATTAATCATCAAGTTTGGCAGGCGTGATAACCTAGTACGTTCAACCTCATCGCCGCGTGCAACCAAATCAATACGTTCATTACCTTCTCTAAATTCAGTGATGTAGAGCTCACTCATCGCGCCGTTCAACATATTGGCAATATCTACCGAACTCACACCAAGCAAACGTGCTTTTGATTGATCGATAGACACTTTCATGACCTTACTTGGTTCTTCCCAGTTCAACTGCACATTAGACAAATTAGGGTTTGCACGCATAATATCTGCGACCTTGTGCGAGATTTCTCGTATCTTAGGAAGATCATTGCCATTGACTCGGAATTGCACAGGGAAACCAACTGGCGGGCCATTTTCCAAACGCAACACTGAGGCTCTTAACGAAGGAAAATCCGTTTCAAAAAGCTTTAATAAATCAGTGCGCAAGGCTTCGCGCTCTTCTAGATTTTTAGTCAAAATGACAAACTGCGCAAAGCCTCTGTGCGCCAGTTGAATATCTAAAGGCAAGTAATAGCGTGGGCTGCCAATGCCAATATAAGCTACAAAGTTATCAAGACCTGCCAGATGCTTACTCTGTCTATTTTTATCCCATTGGTGTAACCAGCTTTCCAGCTTTTTAACTTCATCGTTGGTGGCTTGGTAAGAAGCGCCTTCGGTGAGACGTAAATCCACGGTAATTTCTAAGCGCGTTGAATCAGGAAAGAACTGCTGCTGTACTTGACTAAAACCAGCAATCGACAAGGCAAACATGAGTAGCGTAATAACAATCACAGTTTTACGATAGCGCACGCATGTTGTCAGCAGCTGACGAAAGCCGCGGTAAAACTTGGTGTTATAAATATCGTGATGGTGGTTATCATCAACCGTTTCAGTCAAACCAAGCTTGCTTCTAAGCCATAATTTAATTCTTGAAGGTTTAGGTGCATGTTCATAGTCAGGCAATAAGTGGTAGCCCAAATAAGGCACAAAAATCACCGCAGCAAACCACGATAGTATCAAGGCAATCGCTGAAACCTGAAAAATAGAGCGCGTATATTCACCTGTTGAAGAGGTTGCAGTTGCAATCGGCAAAAATCCTGCAACAGTCACCAACGTACCCGTCAGCATAGGCATAGCGGTTGAAGTATAGGCGAATGAGGCGGCTCGAACTCTATCCCAACCTTGCTCCATTTTAGAGGCCATCATTTCTACTGAAATAATCGCATCATCCACTAACAAGCCCAGCGCTAAGATTAATGCGCCCAATGAGATTTTATGCAGCCCAATATCAAATGAACTCATCACTAGAAATGTCGCTGCCAGCACTACAGGAATCGAAATCGCCACCACAATACCGGTGCGCCAGCCAAGCGATAGCAAACTTACAGTAAGCACAATCACCAAAGCTTCAATCAAAGACTCCACAAAGTCATTCACAGAGTTTGCGACGATTTTTGGTTGTGAGGTCACAGTTTCAAAACTTAAACCCACAGGTAGGTTTTGCTGAATTCTGACTATCTTTTTATCCAGCTCATGCCCGAGTGCAATCACATCGCCACCTTGACGCATACTCACACCGAGCAATAATGTTTCCTTGCCGTTATAGCGCACGGTACTTGTCGGTGGATTTTCATAGCCACGATAAACCCGCGCAACATCACCCAACCTAAAGTCTTGGTTGTTTGCTCGCAACCTAATTTCACGCAACTCCTCTAGCGTGTTGTATCGACCAGAAACCTCAACACGAATACGCTCTTTGGGTGAATCAAATGTACCGCCTCTAACCACGGCATTCTGTGTTTGCAATATGCCAATTAACTGCGTGGTACTGATACCTAAGGTAGAAAGTTTGGCATTCGATAACTCTATAAAAATGCGTTGTTTACGCTCACCAAAGAAGTCTACCTTTGCAACATCAGGTGTATTTAAAATCTCAGCACGAATAATCTCGGCCTGCCTTTTAAGTGCGAAATTATCAAAACCGTCGCCTGTGAGGGCATACATGCTGCCATACACATCACTAAATTCATCGTTA
>JANLZY010000200.1:0-7057 GCA_031359365.1 Methylotenera sp.
AGCTGGTCAGCTTAATGACTTACCAATTCTGCCAATTAGTGAGGTGAATAGTGCTTATTATTTGCGCTTACGCGTTTCTGACAAACCTGGCGTATTAGCTGGTGTGACCAAAATATTAGCAGATCGCAATATTTCAATTGACGCAATGTTGCAAAAAGAACCAGATGATAATGAAACTGAAGCAGACATTGTGATTTTGACGCATATCACCGTAGAAAAAAATATGGATGCAGGCATCGCTGAAATTGAAGCTTTACCAGCAATTGTGGGCAAAATAGTTAAATTGCGCATGGAAGAATTAGGCAAGTAAATTTAGGTCAGTAAATCATGAAATATATCTCTACACGCGGGCAATCGCCTGCTTTAAGTTTTAGCGAAATTCTATTAGGTGGTTTAGCGCCAGATGGCGGTTTGTATCTCCCGGAAACCTATCCACAATTTACGGATGCTGATTTAACAGTCATGCGTGACTTGAGTTACGCAGACTTAGCATTCGCAATTTTAAGTCGCTTGGTTGATGATATCCCAGCCGCTGATCTAAAAGCGATTATTGATAAAACTTATCGTGCAGATGTCTATGCATACACTCGCGCAGGGCAGAATGCGGCAGATATTACACCAATAGTGAAGCTTGAAGATAACTTGTATCTATTGAGCCTTTCAAACGGCCCTACGCTAGCATTCAAAGACATGGCAATGCAGCTGCTGGGTAATCTGTTCGAGTATGTGCTTACCAAAGAAGGTAAAACCACTAATATTTTAGGCGCAACTTCCGGCGACACTGGCTCGGCGGCTGAATATGCGATGCGTGGTAAAAAAGGTATACGCGTATTCATGCTTTCACCACATAAGAAGATGAGCCGTTTTCAAGCTGCACAAATGTTTAGTTTACAAGACGATAATATCTACAACATTGCCGTGAATGGCGTGTTTGATGATTGCCAAGACATGGTAAAAGCCGTTTCAAATGATGCAGAGTTTAAAGCACATCATAAAATCGGGGCGGTGAATTCAATTAACTGGGGTCGCATCATTGCGCAAGTAGTGTATTACTTTAAAGGTTACTTTGCCGTAACAAGTCACAATGCACAAAAAGTCAGCTTTGCTGTACCAAGTGGTAATTTCGGTAATGTCTGTGCAGGACATATTGCTCGTATGATGGGTTTGCCAATTGATAAATTGGTGGTTGCTACCAACGAAAACGATGTGCTGGATGAGTTTTTTAAAACTGGTGTGTACAGCCCACGTGGCTCAGCGAACACTTACCACACCTCTAGCCCTTCAATGGATATCAGCAAGGCTTCTAACTTTGAGCGTTTTGTCTATGACTTAGTAGGACGTGATGGCACAAAAACGCGCGCGCTTTGGAGCAAAGTAGATGCGGGTAATAGCTTTGATTTAAATGCAGATGGCTATTTTGCCAAAATTGCTGATTACGGTTTTCAATCTGGTAGCAGTTCACATGCAGATCGCATGAAAACCATTCGTGAAACTGCTAATAAATACCAAGTAATTGTTGATACGCATACGGCTGATGGTATTAAAGTGGCATTAGAGCTTCGTGATACAAATGTGCCTATGGTAGTGCTGGAAACTGCTTTGCCAGCTAAGTTTGAAGATTCTATTGTAGAAGCTTTAGGCAAAGCGCCTGAACGCCCAGCAAGCTTGCAAGGCATAGAAAGTTTACCGCAGAAGTTTATTGTGATGGATGCAAGTGATGCTGCGATTAAAGATTTTATCGTTAAAAATACCTAGCTCGTTATTCCGTGCCTGACACGGAGTCCAGTGACTTTTGTCTATGAACGTTACTAGATACCGATTTTTGTTGGTGCAGAAAACAAAGAAAAAGGCGCTACTTTGAAACAATATACCGAATTACTTAATCACGTCTTAGCCAACGGCAATCAAAAAACAGACCGTACAGGCACTGGTACGCTTTCAGTTTTTGGTTATCAAATGCGCTTTAATTTGCAAGAGGGCTTTCCACTTCTTACCACTAAAAAAGTGCATCTTAAATCTATCATTCATGAGCTACTTTGGTTTTTACAAGGCAGCACTAACATTGCCTACCTGAAAGAAAATGGCGTACGCATTTGGGATGAATGGGCGGATGAAAATGGTAATTTAGGTCCTGTGTATGGCTACCAGTGGCGCAATTGGCCTAAGCCAGATGGTACACACATCGACCAAATTACACAGGTCGTAAACGCCATTAAAAATAATCCAGACTCACGTCGCTTGATAGTTTCTGCTTGGAATGTCGCAGATGTTGATCAGATGAAGCTGCCACCTTGTCATGCATTCTTTCAATTCTACGTAGCAGATGGTAAATTGAGCTGTCAGCTTTATCAACGCAGCGCGGACATATTCCTTGGGGTGCCTTTTAATATTGCCTCCTACGCTTTGCTTACGATGATGGTGGCGCAAGTGTGTGACTTAAAGTTGGGCGATTTTGTGCACACCTTGGGTGATGCACACATTTATAACAATCACATGGAGCAAGTGAACGAGCAGCTCTCACGTGATATTCGTGCGCTGCCGCAGATGCATATCAATCCAGAAGTGCACAACATTTTTGATTTCAAGTTTGAAGATTTTACGCTTGAAAATTATGATCCACACCCAGCTATTAAAGGCTTAGTGGCAGTTTAGCTAATTGCGCTTTAAGCTAATCAACATTCATCAGGTTTAAACAAAAAAAAGGTTGCCCTAATGAAAGGGCAACCATTAAAACTTGTGACTCTAGGGGAGGGAGTCACAAGGGCTCAAACGCTTACTCAAGACTGAAAATACTCTTTCAAGAACTAATTTACTGAGTTAGTTAGCCACTCACGGCTAACTAACAATTAACATTAGGCAACCTTAATTTGTAGTCGTTGCAGGTGCAGTATCTGTAACTTTTGCTGCTGAAGCTAACTTGTAGCTGGAATACTCATCTGTTGATACCATGCCATCATGATTGAGGTCTGCTGCATCGA
This sequence comes from Methylotenera sp., assembly GCA_031359365.1. Taxonomy (GTDB): domain Bacteria; phylum Pseudomonadota; class Gammaproteobacteria; order Burkholderiales; family Methylophilaceae; genus Methylotenera. The sequence goes on from JANLZY010000200.1 coordinate 2,979, forward strand.
ACTGACTAGCCAGGGCTTTATCTTTTACTGCTTCTTTCAAAGATACTTTTCCATCTTTATTTGCATCTAGTTTTTTAAAGTCCTCATCTGCAGGTGCTTTTGCTGATAAATCGGCTTCATTCGTAGCAGCAACCTTGGCTTCTGCTACTTTACTGTCGGTTTTAATAGAATCTTTCAATGCGGCTGCGTTATCAGCCATCGCTAAATTATTAAGTCCTGCCATTAATAACAATGCCATGACGCTTGCAGAAATAGGGCGGATGATAGAGTTTGGATTTAATTTCATTGATGTTGCTCCTAATACTAATTTAAAAGGGATTACCCTATTACATTAGCGATTATCGTGCCAACTTTTATTTATCAATAAAATCAATATGTTATGGTTTTTTGTGAATTTCTTTAGAAAATAATATGTCGCCTATGCACGACACATAAATGATGGTTCAGTTAAGTGGTTGAAATTATTTAGATTTTTTTGTCGCTATTACACGACAGATTGCTTAATCGGAGGATTCGTCTTCGTTGGAGTTTTTGAAAGTGCTGGCTTGAATATTGTGACGGTCTAATAATCTGTAAAATTCAGTGCGGTTGCGTTGAGCAAGTCTTGCAGCTTGAGTAACATTGCCTTCTGTTGTTTTAAGTATATTAATTAGATAATTAAACTCAAATTGCTGGCGAGCAACATCCAGTGGGACCACTGAGTTGCTGCCTTCTTGTAATGCTTTTTGTACCAAATTCACTGGAATGACTTGGGTGGTCGCTAGTACCACGGTTTGCTCTACAATATTTTGTAGCTGACGCACATTGCCTGGCCATGGCGCTGTAATGAGTATTTCTAGCGCATCAGGAGCAAAGCTATGTAATTTCTTTTTATATTTCTGACTAAACACTTGCAGAAAATGGTTCGCTAAAAGGCTTACATCTTCGCGACGATTAGCCAAGGAGGGGATTTCTAGGCTGACAACATTGATGCGATAAAATAAATCTTCACGAAACCGACCTTCCTTCATCTCATTGACTAAGTTTCGGTGTGTGGCTGAAATTAAACGCAGATCTATCTGTATGTTGGTCGTACTACCTACAGGACGTATCACGCGTTCTTGCAATGCGCGCAAGACTTTAACCTGCAAGGCTTGGGGCATGTCGCCAATCTCGTCTAAAAACAGCGTGCCGCCTTCGGCGCTCTGGAATAGTCCAACATGGTTATTGATAGCACCAGTAAAGGCGCCTTTGCTGTGACCAAATAATTCTGATTCAAGTAGATTCTCAGGAATGGCACCACAGTTAATGGCCACAAAGGGTTTAGCGCTTCGTGCACTGTAGCGATGAATGGCACGTGCCAATAATTCTTTTCCTGAACCGCTTTCACCTTGAATAAATACGCTAGCATCTGTATTAGCAACGAGCTTGGCTTGGCCAAGCAAACTCTCCATTGTTGAACTGCGCGTTAGGATGTCCGCGCGCCAGCTATCATCTTCATTTGCCGCTGTGTGAGCTCGCGTGCCATTCAAACGCAATGCAGATGCGACTTGTTGCAACAGTGCTTGGCTATCGAAAGGTTTGGTTAAAAAGCTGAACACACCGCGCTGTGTCGCATTAACGGCATCTGGTATAGAGCCATGCGCGGTTAACATGATCACGGGTAGGCTAGGGTGAGACTGTTGAATAGCGTCTAGCAAAGCCATGCCATCCATCGTGGGCATACGCAAGTCGCTAATCACCAAATCAGGTCGCTGCAGCATGATGGCCGACATGGCTTCAGCGCCATTGTTTGCGGTGACTGTAGTATAGCCAGCCGCATTCAAGCGCATGCTAATGAGCTTGAGTATATCTTTGTCATCGTCAACGATTAGAATGTTTGGTGTTTGCATGGACTTGTCATGTCTAAGGTTTAGTAATGGGTTTGCTAATCACTTTGTTGTCACGATCACTAATAGTTTTTTCGATATTCTTTAAATCACTCAACTTTTTATCTAAAGCATCATACTTTTGTTGTAAAGCTTCTAACTTCTGCTGACTTAAATCGAGCTTCTTCAAGTCATCTCTATTTTTTTGGGACTGTTTAATATCATCTAATACGTACTCATAAAACAAGCTTGTTAATGCCGACTCTATAGGATTTAGGCTGTTTTCTTGCAGTAAATCTTGCAACAGGTTTTGAGCTTTTGCTGTGTCGCGTATGCGGCTACTCGGCAATGAAAGCATAATAGCCAGTTTGATACGTTCTGTAAGGTCGAATTTATTCTCTGTAAGCGCACGATTCGTTTCGTTAAATGATTTTTTTTGTGCATCCAAAGTGTCGTTAGAAAAGCGGTCAATAAAAAACAATAAACTATTCACGCGATCTTGTTTGGATGCTGGAGCTTCTGCTTTCTTAATATCTAACGTTTTAATCGTGTTTGATTCCTTCTCTGCAGGTTTGTTTGTCATATTCTTACTTGCGCATGCGCCTAGCGATAGTACTAACATACTTAAACTAATGATTGCCTTGATACTCATTTAATCTCCAATTGAGGGATGCTAACAATAAAATGCGCGCCTTGATTTGACTCGGCGAGTCTGATGATACCTTGATGCGCATTGACTAAATCTTTTGCGATGGTGAGCCCTAAGCCGCTACTGCCGATCAAGCTTTTATGCAGGGTATTACCTCGGTAAAAATGGTCGAACAACTGTGCTTGGTCTAGCTCAGATAGACCGGGGCCGTTATCTTTGACATTAATCAACAAGTTTTCTTTTTCAATTTTTGTATGTACTAAAATTAAGCCTTTTTGCGGTGTGTACTTTACCGCGTTTGAAATAAGATTGTCCAAAATTATTGTCAACCTCTCCTCATCTGCAACCACAGTTTCAACTTGATAGATGGTTTTTACATTCAACTCTTTATTTCTAATGCTAAGTGCATGTGCATGAATCACTCTATTAATAACTACAGATAAATCTAATTTTTCCAATGTTAATTTGGCTTCAATAGATTCCATGCGCGTGTAATTAAGCAGATTTTCTATCATTTTCTGCAAGCGGATACTGTTCTCGCGCAGAATCAAGGTAATCTCAGATTGCTGTGCAGAAAGCACACCGCCGATGCCGTCGTATAATAGTTCCGTCGCTTCTCTTATTGCGGTAAGAGGTGTTTTAAGTTCGTGCGATACGTGCCTTAAAAACTGTTGTTTTTGTTCGTTCACTTCTTTCAGTTCAGTTCTCAACCAATCTAAGCGCTGCCCCAAAATGCGCAGGTCACCGGGTCCGTCAATGGCAATGGGTTGATCATACTCACCTTTACCTAAATGCCTAATGGCAGCATCCATGCGCCTTATGGGTTTTGCGAGTAGGTAGGTAATGGCGCCAGCCACTAGTAAAGCTAGCGGGATAAGTACCAAGCTTTGCAAAAATAACTTTCTCTGGGTATGTTGTACGGTGAGCGTCAGTTGGCTAGATGCTGCATCTATGGCTAGGTTGTTTTCTTGCACGATGGTTTCTACCAATTGCGTGATTTGACTAAAGCTATTTAAAAAACCTAAATCTGGACCATTTATAAGTTTGTTGCTAAGAATAGTCTCATGTAATTGCGATGTTTTTTCGCTCAATAACTGCAGATTTTTATGCTGAGATGGGCTGCTGGCCAAAGCTTCAAGCTGATAAATAGCCTCGTTAAATTTAGCATGAGCTTGATTGTAATTGTTGAACAACACATTGTCTTGAAGCACAAAGTATTGCTTACTGCTGCGCTCCATCAGGCTCAGTTGTTCCTGCAACACACGTCCAGAACGCGTGGTGACCACAGCGTTTGAAATTGTAATTTGACTTTGTTTTGCTAGGTGATCAAAAGCAATATTGGCATTCGCAAACACCCATAGCAATGGCACAATGGCAAATGCAAATCCTACTAATAACAGCTTTAAAAAGGAGCTTGGATATTGAAATCGCATGCTTGTAGTCTAAAAGGTTTCGTTTAAAACATCTAGTATAATAGAGGTATGACACAACTTTCTATTATCGTAGCTATCGCCAACAACCAAGTTATCGGCATTAACAATACCTTGCCATGGCATCTGCCAGAGGATTTAAAGCGCTTTCGC